>CALXQV010000001.1 GCA_944390535.1 uncultured Clostridia bacterium
TATTAATTTTAAAAATATAAATTTATTATGGGAGGAATTGAAAATGGGAAAAATTATAGGAATTGACTTAGGAACAACAAATTCATGTGTAGCAGTTATGGAAGGAGGAGAACCAGTTGTTATACCAAATGCAGAAGGAAATAGAACAACACCATCTGTTGTTGCATTTTCTAAAAATGGTGAAAGACTAGTTGGACAAATAGCAAAACGTCAAGCAGTTACAAATCCAGAAAATACAGTTATATCAATTAAAAGAAAAATGGGAACAGCTGAAAAAGTAAATATTGAAGGTGATAGTTTTACACCACAAGAAATTTCAGCAATGATTTTACAAAAATTAAAAGCAGATGCAGAAAATTATTTAGGACAAAAAGTAACACAAGCAGTTATCACAGTACCTGCATATTTCAATGATAGTCAAAGACAAGCAACAAAAGATGCTGGTAAAATCGCAGGACTAGAAGTTCTAAGAATTATTAATGAGCCAACAGCAGCAGCACTTGCTTATGGAATGGATAAAGAACAAGATCAAAAAATACTAATTTATGACTTAGGTGGAGGAACATTTGATGTATCTATCTTAGACATTGGTGATGGTGTATTTGAAGTTTTATCTACAAGTGGTAATACACATTTAGGTGGAGATGACTTTGATAATGCAATCATTGATTACTTAGTTGATGAATTCAAAAAATCAAATGGAATCGATTTAAAACAAGACAAAATGGCAATGCAAAGATTAAAAGAAGCAGCAGAAAAAGCAAAAATAGAATTATCAGGTGTTCAACAAACACAAATCAACTTACCATTTATTACAGCAGATAGCACAGGACCAAAACACTTAGATGTAAACTTAACAAGAGCAAAATTTGAAGAATTAATTCATGACTTAGTAGAAGCAACAGCAGGACCAGTAAATCAAGCATTAAAAGATGCTGGATTAACACCAAATGATATTCATAAAGTATTATTAGTTGGTGGTTCAACAAGAGTTCCAGCAGTTCAAGAAGCTGTAAAAAGAATTACAGGAAAAGATGCAGATAAAGGAATCAACCCAGATGAATGTGTTGCTATTGGTGCAGCTATTCAAGGTGGTGTATTATCAGGAGATGTAAAAGACTTAGTATTATTAGATGTAACACCATTATCATTAGGTATTGAAACATATGGTGGTGTATTTACAAAATTAATCGAAAGAAATACAACGATACCAACAAAGAAATCACAAATCTTCTCAACAGCAGCAGATGGTCAAACATCAGTTGAAGTTCACGTATTACAAGGTGAAAGAGAAATGGCAGCATATAACAAAACATTAGGAAGATTCCAACTAACAGGAATTCCAGCAGCACCAAGAGGAGTACCACAAATCGAAGTAACATTTGATATTGACGCAAATGGTATTGTCCATGTATCAGCAAAAGATATGGCAACAGGAAATAGTCAAAATGTATCTATTACAGCTTCAACAAACCTAACAGATGAAGATATTGATAAAGCAGTAAAAGATGCAGAAGCACATGCAGCAGAAGACAAGAAAAAGAAAGAAGAAATCGAAGTAAAAAATAATGCTGAAAGTTTAGTATATAATAGCGAAAAAACATTAAAAGACTTAGGAGACAAAATTAGTGGAGAAGAAAAAGCAAAAGTAGAAACAGAAATCGACAATACAAAAAAAGCATTAGAATCAAATGACACAGAAAAAATTAAAGAAGCAACAGAAAAACTAACAAAAGTATTCTATGACATGTCTGAACAATTATATAAAAATGCAAACCCAAATGGAGCAGCAGGAGCAGACCCAAATGCAAATGCACAAACAGGAGCAGAAAGCAACGCAAATGCAGAAGGAAACGATGGAAATGTATATGATGCAGACTATAAAGTAGAAGATGACAATAAATAATGTAAAAAGGGATTTTGGGGACGGACTCAAATTTCCCTTTTTAAAAACTTTGAACTTTAGGGACAGTCCTTAAAGTTCAAAGAAGTAAAATTTTTTAAGTATAGAAATTTTGATAATAAAATAATAAGATAAAATTTATGAACTTTAAAGACTGTCCCTAAAGTTCACATTAAAAAAAGAGGAGAAAATAAGAAATGGCAGGAAAAAGAGATTATTATGAGGTTTTAGGTGTCAATAAAAATGCGACAGATGATGAACTAAAAAAAGCATATAGAAAATTAGCCAAGAAATACCACCCAGATGCAAATCCAGATAATAAAGCAGAAGCAGAGGCTAAATTTAAAGAAGTCAATGAAGCATATGAAACATTATCAGACCCACAAAAAAGAAGAATGTATGACCAATTTGGACCAGATGGCCCACAGGGATTTAATGGAGCAGGAGGACCTTTTGGTGGTGGAAATGGATATTATTCATATACAAGTTCAGGATTTGATGGATTTGGTGATTTTGGCGATTTAGGAGATATCTTCTCTTCGTTTTTTGGAGGAGGTTTTGGTGGTGGCAGAACCAGTAGCAGAAAACAAAATGGACCAAGAAAGGGTGCTGATTTAAATCTTCATATTGATATTACATTTGAACAGGCTTTTTTAGGTGTTGAGAAAGAAATTACCATTACACGAAATGAAGAATGTAATGTTTGCCATGGTTCAGGTGCAAAACCTGGAACATCTGTTACAAAATGTCCAACTTGTAATGGGACAGGACAAATTAGGCAAGTGCAAAACACAATATTAGGTCAAATGCAAACGACTAGAACTTGTACGAATTGTCATGGAACTGGTGAAGTCATTAAAGAACCTTGTGAGAATTGTAGAGGAAAAGGGACTGTTAGAAAACAACCAAAAATCAAGGTGAAAATACCAGCAGGTATAGATGATGGTCAAACAGTTGTCTTAAGAGGTGAAGGTGAACCAGGAGAAAAAGGTGGACCAAAAGGTGATTTGTATATAACGGTTAAATTGAAGAAGCATAGTATATATTCAAGAAAGGGAAATAATGTATATTGTGATATTCCTATCACAATCACACAAGCAACCTTAGGGGCTGAATTAGAAATACCAATGGTTGATGGAAGTAAAGAAAAATATAAGATACCAGAAGGAACACAGACAGGAACAAAGTTTGTTATAAGAGGAAAAGGATTCAAAGCAGTGACATCAAATTCAATAGGTGATTTTGTATTTACAGTAAATGTACAAACTCCGAAAAAACTATCAAAAGAGCAAAGAGATTTGTTAATACAATTAGCCAAAACTATGAATGAACAACCGCCAATTAAAAAAAGAGGAATATTTGGATAAAAATTTAGGCTTAAATATTAGATGTGAATTTAATATTTAGGCTTATTTTTATGAAGAAATATAAAAAAAGGTGGCAACTTTATTCCTTATTTTACTAGACAGATAGCTAGAAAAAAGATATAATATACAAGAATTGATTAAGAATGAAAGAATTGAAATACATAAAATAAGGATAAACATAAATCATAAAAGGAAGAATATAAAAACATGAAAAAAAATAAAAAGAAAAAAGTATTATTTATTTCAAGTACAGGAGGACATTTAACAGAATTATTACAACTATCTCCTTTATTTGAAAAATATGATTATCATATTATAACAGAAAAAGATAAAGTCAATGAACATTTAAAAGAAACATATGGGGACAAATTAAATTTTTTACCATATGGAACAAGGGCAAAACTATTTTCATATATATTTAAATATATATATCTATGTATAAAAACAATATATTACTATTTTAAAATAAGACCAAAAGTAATTGTGACAACAGGAACACATACAGCAGGACCAATGTGTATACTAGGGAAGGTATTGGGAAGCAAAGTGATATATATAGAAACATTTGCCAATACCAATAAAAAAACAGCAACAGGAAGATTGTTATATCCGATTGCAGATTTATTTATCGTGCAATGGGAAGAAATGTTAAAAATATATCCTAAAGCCGTTTATGGAGGTTCGATTTATTAATGATATTTGTAATGTTAGGAACACAAAATAATTCATTTAGAAGATTGTTAGAAGAAATTGATAAATTAATCGATAAAAAGATAATTAATGAAGAAGTATTGGTACAAGCTGGATATACACAATATGGTGCTAAAAATGATAGTATGAAAATAGTAGATTTTATTTCAAGAGAAGAATTAGATGCATTTGAACAAAAAGCAAACATCATTATTACACATGGAGGCGTTGGTTCTATTATTACATCTCTTGAAAAAGGAAAAAAGGTAATTGCTGTACCAAGATTGCATGAATATGGAGAACATGTGAATAATCATCAACTAGAAATTGTAGAAAAATTTCACCAAAATGGAAATATTATTGGTTTACAATCTGTCAGTGAATTAGAAGAAGCAATCAAAAAGGTGAAAGATTTTAAACCAAAGCCATATATAGAAAACAATCGTAAGATACTAGGAATGATAGAGAATTTCATAGACAATGTAAAATAAAAGATAAAGAAAGAGGAAAAAATTGAAAGAAAAAAATAAAACAGAACAACTGGAAACCAAAGAAATAGAATTAGAAGAAAAGGAAAATAGAATATCAAAAATAAAAGAGATCTCCAATCGATTTTTTAACTCAATAGGATTTTCAATTGCGATAGGAATTTTATTATTTTTAAAAACGATCTTTTTCTATTTGAATACCATATCCATTAGAGAAACGATTGATACAGATACAATTTTAGGAACAATTGCTTTTCTAGCAACTGTTATTTGTATCTTATGTGCATTGCCCAATAGAGGAAGAACTATTGCAACAATGGTAATCAATATAGTATTCAGTATTTTACTATTTGCAGACAATGTATATCATACATATTCAAGTTCTGTATTATCTGTAGCACAGATAATGAATCTCCAATATGGAGAAGAAATTATGGATACATTACCAATGCTAATACAAGCAAAAGAAATCTTATATTTCTTAGATGTTTTGATACTGATAGGCTTATTAAGCACAAAGTTCTTAAAAATTCAAAAAAAAGCAAAAACGATTTGGAAAATGAAAGTAACAAAAGCACTTATAGGAGTGCTTGCTGTTATCCTATTTTTCAAAATAGATGTAGACTTTATTGAAAAAACAAAAGAAGATCCATTTAATAAAGATATGCAAGTAAAAAAGAGTACAATTTATGGATATCATATATCAGATGTAGAAAACACAATTAATATAAAAAAACAAGCAAAATATACAACAAAAGAAGCACTTGTATCAGATTATCATGATTTAAAAGAAGGATATGAAGAAAAATACGGAAAAACAAATTATGATTTAAGAGGAATAGCAAAAGGAAAAAATGTTATCGTATTACAATTAGAATCTATCCAAGAGTTTGTTATAAATAAAGAAATTAATGGAAAAGAAATCACACCAAATTTAAATAGATTTATCAATGAAAATATAGAAATATCGAATATGTTTATGCAAAGCTATTCGTCAACTGCAGATTCAGAATTTTCAACAACAACTTCACTATATCCTATGGAAAATGGAATGTCATATAGCAGATATTATACCAATAAGTATGATGATATGTTTACTATGTTTAAAAAAGAGGGGTATTCAACATCATATATGCATGGAAATTATGGTTTCTTTTGGAATAGAGAAAATGTATATAAAACGTTTGGGGTAGAAAATATTGAATTAAAAGATGCTTTTGCAGATACATCAGAAAATATTATGGGATATCTATCAGATGAACTATTATATACACAAGCTGTAGAAAAATTGAAACATTATGATAAGCCATTTATATCTTATATCGTTTCAGCATCTTCACATACATCATTTAGTCTAGATGGGTTACAAGATAGAAGTAAAGTAAATATTGATGTTGGAAAATATAAAGATAGCTTTTTTGGAAACTATTTAGAATCTGTGAATTATGCAGACTATGCTTTTGGAGTGTTTATAGAGAAATTAAAAGAAGCGAATTTATATGATGATACAGTCATTTTGCTATTTGGTGACCATAATGGAATCGATATGTATAATGAAGAAATGTTAGACTTCTTACAAAAGACAGATTCTAATTTGACAGACACAGACATTAAACTAAATTATATCAGAGTCGCATGTGGGATGAAAATACCAGGAATTGAGAATATGAAAATTGAGAAACCAGTCAGCAAATTAGATATTAAACCAACATTTGCTTATTTACTAGATAGTGATGCAGGATTTAGTTTAGGGATGAATTTATTTGATAGAAAAGATTTTATCTGTTTAAATAATGAAAGGATTGTGACAAGCCGATATTATTTTGATGAAAAATGGTATCGAATAAAAGATGGAATAGAAATCAATTTAGAAGAGATTTCACAAGAAGAAAAAGGGTTACTAGAAGAGTATTATGAAAATATGAGAAAAGAATTAGATATATCTATTTCTATTAGCATTAATAATTTGTTGAAATGAACTGTTGGGGACATGCCAAAATGGACAATTTTTGTCCAAATGGGACAGGCGTGAAAAAACAATTGCTTAAAATACCAACAATTGGTTATAAAGAAGAAGGAGAATATAAATGGAAGAAGACAGAATTATTAGTCCAGAGTTAGAAAATACAGGAGAAGAACGATTGGAAAATTCGTTACGACCAAAAACATTAGAAGAATATATTGGACAAGATAAAATAAAAGAAAATATGAAGATATATATAGAGGCGGCTAAAAAAAGAGAAGAACCGTTAGACCATGTTTTATTATATGGGCCTCCTGGACTTGGAAAAACGACATTATCGAATATTATATCTAATGAAATGAATTCCAATATCAAGATTACTTCTGGACCAGCAATTGAAAAACCAGGAGATTTAGCAGCATTACTTACAAATCTTTCAGAATTTGATGTTTTATTTATAGATGAAATTCACAGACTTAGTAAAAGTGTAGAAGAAATTTTATATCCTGCATTAGAAGATTATACACTAGACATTATCATTGGAAAAGGGCCAAGTGCAAGGTCAATTAGATTAGACTTGCCAAAATTTACATTAATTGGAGCAACAACAAAAGCAGGGTCACTGACAACGCCTTTAAGAGATAGATTTGGAATTATTCATAGACTAGAATTGTATGAAGTAGAAGATTTAACCAAAATTGTCAAACGTTCTGCTGGGATTTTGAATGTGGAAATAGAAGAGGAAGCAGCGATAGAAATCGCTAGAAGATCAAGAGGAACGCCTAGAATTGCAAACCGTTTATTAAAGAGGGTGAGAGACTATGCAGCTGTATTAGGTGATGGAAACATTACCTTAAAAATTACAAAACATGCATTAAATAAATTGGAAATTGATGAATTAGGGTTAGATGAAATTGACAGAAAAATATTAGATACCATGATTGTACAATATGCTGGAAGACCAGTGGGGATAGAAGCTTTGGCTGCAACAGTTGGGGAAGAAGTAGATACGATTGAAGACGTGTATGAGCCATATTTAATTCAAATTGGATTTATTGCAAGAACATTACGAGGTAGAGTTGTTTTACCACCAGCATATAAACATTTGGGATATCCATATTCTGAAGGAGAGGTTACGAAATAATAAACATATATTTTAGACTAAAATGTAGCAATAGGTTTTATTTTTAAAATAAAAATCTTGTAGGATATAAATATAAAGAAAATATAAAAAAAGTAAAGGAAGTTAAAAATGAAATTGTTATTACATACTTGTTGTGCACCATGCAGTGTATATTGTATAGATACATTAAGAAAAGAAGGTATTGAACCAACCGTATATTGGTTTAACCCCAATATCCATCCATATATGGAATATAAAGCGAGAAGAGATTGTTTAAAAGAATATACAAAAAGTATAGATGTAAATGCTATATTTGAAGAAAACTATGGATTAAAAGAATTTTGTAAACAGGTAATAGGGAACTTAGAAAATCGTTGTAAAGAATATTGCTATCGTGTTCGTTTGGAGCAAACAGCAAAATATGCAAAAGAAAATGGATATACGCATTTTTCTACTACCTTATTAGTTAGTCCATATCAAAACCATGAAGCATTAGTAGAAGTAGCAGAACAAATGGCAAAAAAATATGGTGTGGAATTTTTATATAGAGATTTTAGAGTAGGTTTTAGAGAAGGACAAGCAAAAGCGAGAGAGTTAGGCTTATATATGCAAAAATACTGTGGTTGTATTTTTTCAGAGGAGGATAGATATCAAAAGAAAATCCAGAAAGATAAAGAAAAGGCTAAATAAAATACAACGACAATGAAGAAAACGGAGTTGAGGGGATTGTGTCTAAGAAAGATAAAGAAGAAATTAGAATTGTAAAGAAAAGTAATAAGTGGATGATAGTACTTCTAATAATTATAGCTATTTTAAGCTTAATAATAGCTAAATTTATTTATGAAGAAAAGCAAGAAGAAATTTTAAAGAATAGAAAATATTATTCTTTAGTAGATACAAGTTTTTATTTGCAAGACGGAAATTTGTTTATTTTAGATAGTAATGATAATCCTATTCAACTTCCAGGAGATTTTTCTCAAATGACGATATCAGATTATGATGACGAAAATCATCAAGCAAACACGAACCTAGCAAATGTATATTTTTATTATGAGTTAGATGACAAAATTTATTTAGTTATGTCAGAAAGTGTGAGTTCAGGAGAGTGGAATATTAAAGAATTAACCAATGGGGCTATTGGTATTCCTAGTAATTCTAAAATTAAATATATGAGAATCAGTGGGAATTATGGATATATTTTTTATATAGAACCTGACGGAACGGGAAAGATATTAAAATCAACGACAGAAGGAAACTATTGGAGTGAGATAGAAACAGATTTTACATTAAATGATAATTGTACCCTAAAATTTTTAAATGAATTTGGAATGACAGTAGATGGTTTTTTAAGTGTTCCAAGCGTAGATGAAGAAAAATGTGATTTATATAGAGTGGATAATACAACTGAAGGAGCTCTTGAAAAAATAGATTTAACAGAACTAACTAATGATATAGATATGGATTATTATAGTATGCCAACATATTTAGACAATTCAGGGATGATACTGGTTATGAATGTGAGGAAAAATATAAATGATAGCAATTTAATGAAATTTATATCTTCGGATAATGGCAAGACATGGAAAACAGAAGAAGAATATAGAGAACAGAAACGAAAAGAAGAGGAACAAAATAATGAAAGTCTGGTAAGATATAATGAAATGGCAGAAAATCTTAATGAGAGTATATATTTAACTAACTTTGAAAACTATAATATTACTTCAAATGAAGTTAAGATATCAGAAGAAAAAGCAAAAGAAATTGCAGAAGTAGGATTTCAAGAATCTGCTATAAGAATTGCCAGAGAAGGTGTAAGAGACACAGAAAAAGAATATATTGATATAAGAGAAGTTAGCCCGAATAATTATTTTACACGCAAATATAATGAGGCGATGGATGTACATACCAATATAAAGCGTAAAGCATATGTGGTAACAAAAGAAAATAATATGGGAAATGGTGTTATGATATATGTTGATGTAACAACTGGTTTGATAATAGGTGCAGAAGCTTTTGGAGATTAACTTTATAAGGAAAAAACATTAATAATAAAGTATTCATAGATTTAGATAAAAAGAAGAAAATCCAAGAATAAAAGATAAGAGAGGATAATATGCGTAACGTAATTATAATAGGTGCAGGACCAGCAGGTTTAACTGCAGCTTATGAATTATCAAAAGATAAACAATATAAAGTGCTTGTGCTAGAAGAATTTGAGGATGTTGGTGGAATATCTAGAACTATCCAATATAAACAAAATAAAATGGATATTGGAGGACATAGATTTTTCTCAAAAGATGAAAAGATCATGAACTTTTGGAGAGCAATTATGCCTTTGCAAGGAGAGAAGGCAATTGATGATAAAATCTTAGGAAGAACGGCACAATTAGTAAAAGATGGGCCAGATCCAGAAAAAGAAGATAATGTCATGCTGATAAGACATAGAATTTCAAGAATATATTATGCAAGGAAATTTTTTGATTACCCAATAGAAATTAAACTACAAACTTTTAAAAATATGGGAATGAAAAAAACCATACAAGCAGGGGGAAGTTATTTAAAAAGTGTTATTTTTAAAAGGAAAGAAGAATCCTTAGAAGATTTTTATATTAATCGATTTGGGAAAGTATTATATCAAATGTTTTTCGAAAAATACACAGAAAAAGTATGGGGAAGACACCCAAGTCAAATTTCACCAGATTGGGGAGAACAACGTGCAAAAGGACTTTCTATAGCAACAATTTTAAAAGATAGGATATATAAAATTTTAAAAATAAAAACAAATAAAAACTCAGAAACATCTTTAATAGAACGATTTTGGTATCCAAAATATGGACCAGGGCAATTATGGGAAAGACTTGCTGAGATTTCAGAACAAAATGGTGTAACAATAAAACGAGGATACAGGGTACAAAAAATAATAAAAGAAAATGGAAAAATAAAAAAAGTAGTTTGTCTATATAATGGAAAAGAAGAAGAATTTATAGGAGATATATTTATATCTTCGATGTCTTTAAAAAATTTAGTAGAAAACATAGAAAAAGAAAAAGTACCAGAAAGTATATTAGATATAGCGAGTCATTTACCATATAGAGATTTTGTAACTATAGGAATTTTGGTAGATAAATTAAAGCTGAAAAATGAAACGAACATAAAAACATTAGGGAATATCGTACCAGATTGTTGGATATATGTACAAGAACCAGATGTAAAGGTGGGAAGAATACAAATTTTCAATAATTGGTCACCGTATTTAGTAGAAGAACCTGAAAAAACAGTATGGATAGGATTAGAATATTTTTGTAACGAAAATGATGCGTTATGGAATATGGCAGAAGAAGATTTTAAAAATATGGCAATAGAAGAATTGAAAAAAATAGGAATATTGGAAGATACAGTAACAATAAAAGATACCCATATGGAAAAGATAAAAAAAGCATATCCTGCTTATTTTGATACATATGCTCAAATAGATGAATTAATTAAATATTTAAATGGAATAGAAAATTTATATTGCATTGGCAGAAATGGACAACATAGATATAATAATATGGATCATGCAATGTTAACAGCAATAGAAGCAGTTAGAAACATAAAAGAAAATAAAAAAGATAAATCAAATATTTGGAAAGTTAATACAGAAAAAGAATATCATGAGGTAAAAAAATAGAAAGGGTATTATGATATGTTAATTATACTAATTTTTGTTATCATAATGGGATGTGTATTATATAAAGTAAAGATATTCAGAGAACCATATACAGGGAAATCTTCTCAAAAAATGGTTGTGATTGGTTTCATACTTTTATTTATTATTCTATTGGCAATAAAACCGAATTTTATATCAGATTATTTAGGTGAAGAAAATGATATTTATAATAAATATTTAGTAGATGCAATATTAGAAGGAAAAACAAGTATAAATCTAGAACCATCAGAAGAATTAAAAAACTTAGAAAATCCATATAATCCAACCCAAAGAGTTGGTGTAGAACATTCATTTGATACAGCATATTATAATGGTCAATATTATGTGTATTTTGGAATTGTTCCCGCAATACTCATATTTGTACCGTTTAAACTTTTAACAGGTTTTTATTTACCAACTAATGTAGGTACTTTTTTATTTGTTAGCTTATCAATGGTAGCAAGTACGATGTTAATGATACAAATTTATAAACGTTGGTTTAAAAAAATCCCATTTAATCTATTATTTTTGTTTATAATAGTAGGTTGTATTTCTGGATTGTATGTATGGAATACTTGGAGGATGTGGGTTTATGAATTAACTTTGATGGCAGGATATTTTTTTGTCCAGCTAGGGCTTATATGTATATTTAAGGCCACCAAAGATAAAGAGAAAGTTAATTTGAAATATTTATTTTTAGCATGCTTGTCTATGGCATTAGCGGTTGGATGTAGACCAACATTAGTTTTAGCATCAGCTTTATTGTTACCATTTTTATATAAAATAGTAACACAAGCTTATAAAAATAAATTATTAAAGAAGACCTTACTTTTTGTAATTGTACCATATATTCTTGTAGCAATTCCTTTGATGTTATACAATTATGTAAGATTTGAAAGTATTTTTGAATTTGGGGCAAAATATCAATTAACCATAGTAGATGTTACGAATTTGTCAGAAAGATATAAGGATATTCCAAAAGGAATGTATCAGTATTTATTAGAACCACCACATTTACAGGATGAATATCCTTATATATATACAGATTATAGTACAAAAGGACATACAACAAACTATTGTAGTGGAGGTATTGTTTGTGGAATTTTGTTTTTTAATTTAACGATTATAAGTTGTATTTTTTGGTATAAATATTATAAAAAAGTAAAAGACCCTATTTTAAAAGGAATGATGATTACCCTGCCGATTGTGGGGATAATCATGTGTATGTTAGATGTATATATGGGAGGAACGATACAACGATATGCTGTTGATTTCTTTTGGATGTTTTCAACAGTTGCTATGATTATTTGGTTTTTAATGTATGAAAATGCCCACAAAGAAAGAACCAAAAAAGTGATTTTGATAACAGTTCTTATATTAATGGGAATTAGTATTCTAACTAACTTTGTTGGAACATTCTTAAATGCAGAAACGAATTATTTAAAAAAGTTTTTTCCAGAAGTATTTTACTTTTTTGAATTTTAAGAACAGTATGAAAAGTATAGTATGAAAAGTATAGAATTATGAAGTAATACAAAAAATATATATAATTTTTTTAACAATATAGTTTATTAGAAAGGAAATGTAGATGAAAATGAAAGAAAAAATAGAAGAATTTATCAAATCTAAAAAAATAATTCCAATGTTCTTTATAATTATTTCTATTTTGTTTGCCATACCATCTATGAGATATTTATTAGAAAATAGAACAATAGGAAATTTCAATGAATATTATAAATTCTGTTTAGATGATACAAACAGAGTAGAACAAACTATACTATATATACTAATTTTAACGATATTGATTGTATTTTATTTTTTAATTGTAAAAAATAGAGAAAAATTATTTAAAAATAAGAAACAAATATATATCTATATAGCCATTATTTCATTAATTTTTGTTATCGTTGTGCCATTTTTAAGTTCAGACGTATTTTATTACTTAGGCGTAGGAAGATTAGATAGTAAATATGGACAAAATCCATATTATGTAACAATACATGATTTTGTGGAGAATGGAGACAATAGTAAATATCTAGAACAAGATACAGTATTAGCAAATGGATATGAAAATTATTGGTCAAATACAACAGTTGTATATGGACCTATTTGGACATTAATTTGCAAAATTGTAGCAGGAATCTCTTTTGGAAATATTGATATTGCATTATTGGTATTAAAATTGCTAAATGTGGTAATACATTTATTAAATTGTTATCTTATCTATAAATTAACAGGAAAAAAATTGTTTCTTTTATTGTATGGGTTAAATCCATATATGTTTATAGAAGGAATTGCAAATGTACATAATGATATATATGTTGTGACATGCATATTAGCATCTCTATATTTCTTATTAAAAAGAAAAAATATCATCATTAGCATTGTATTTTTAGCATTAGCAACAGCAATAAAATATTTTGCAATTTTATTATTACCATTTATTATTATCTATTATTTTAGAGATAAAAAGCCTTTAGAAAGATTGAAGAATTGTTTTTTATATGGTATGCTATTTATATTTATAGTAGCAATTACCTATTTGCTATATGTACAAGACATACAAGTACTAGGTGGCATTATGACACAACAAGAAAAATTTGCAAAAAATTTTTATATTATACTAATGGAATATTTTGATATACCAAACTTGATTGCTAATGTGAATGGAGTATGTTTAGGTTTATTTATCGTCATCTATTTCTTTACATGTTTAACTTTATTATATAAAAAACAAATACATTTCAGAGAAGAAATGAGAAAAGCAGAATATTTTTTAATAGCATTTTTATTTTTACTAATTACCAATTTTCAACCATGGTATATTATGTGGTTATTTCCATTAATGATGTGGCAAAAAAAAGAAATCATACAATTTGCAATGCAAATCGCACTTATCAGCCAATTTGCTAATTGTGTATTCTTACTTAATGGAGAAGGTTGGAGAAATGGAACACCATTTACATTTTTTATGGTATTAGGAACTTTAGGGACAGTCCTTAAAGTTCATTGGGGGAGAAAAAATAAAAGAATACTGGGGGAATTTAGAAGTTATTAAAAGAAAATAGTGGGGCAAAAATTAAAATAAAAAGGAGGTTTTTGCATGCCACGAAATGCTAGAAAACAGTTATATTCTAATTTTTTCCACGTAATGGTACAAGGAATAAACAAAGAATATATTTTTCAAAACGAAAGAGAAATAAAGACATATTTAAAATATATGAAGGAGAAATTAAAAGAAAGAGATTTACAAATCATAGCATATTGTATGATGAATAATCATGCACACTTTCTAATATATACTGAAAAAATTACTGAAATTTCTAAATTGATGAGTCAGGTAAACACCAAATATGCAATATTTTATAATACAAGCTATGATAGATGTGGATTTGTATTTAAAGGAAGATACAAATCAGAAGAAATACTAACACTTTCTCATTTAATCAGTTGTATCAATTATATTCATAATAATCCTGTGAAAGCGAACATCTGTAAAGACAGAGAAGAATACAAATATTCTAGTTACAATGAATATAAAAATGCAACCTATTTATTAAACACACAAGCAGTAAAAAATATATTAGAAAAATATTATATAAATATAAGTGATATTTTCAATGAAAATTATAAAGCGTATAGATTTATAGAACATATTGAACCTATGAGCAAAAAAGAAAAAGAAGTGTATCTAAAAAAAGTAATGAGAACATTTTTGAGGGAGAAACATATAAAAGATATAAGTGAAATAATAGAAAATAAAATTTATCTAAAAGAATTCGTGCTAAAGACGTATATAGAGTATCATGTTACTCAAAAAGATATTGCAGAAATATTACAGATTAATAGAGTACAAATTCATAGGATGATAAACGAAAATGAACTTTAAGGACTGTCCCTTAAGTTCAGAGGAGGTAAAAAAATGGATAATTTTGTTTTGGTAGATGGAAATAGCATTATGAATCGAGCATTTTATGGAATTATGGGAAGTAAAATGTTAACCACAAGCGATGGAAAGTATACAAATGCAGTATATGGTTTTTTAGCCATTTTATTTAAATTGATAGAAGATACAAATCCTAAATATATAGCAGTAGCATTTGATTTAAAAGCACCAACAGCAAGACATAAGCTATATGAAGGGTATAAAGCAAACCGAAAAGGAATGCCAGATGAACTTGCAGAGCAAATGCCACTAATTAAAGAAATCTTAAGGGCAATGAACATTGATATTGTAGAAAAAGAGGGATATGAAGCAGATGATGTGTTAGGGACACTTTCTAGATATGGAGAAAAACAAGGGCTTCATGTTACCATATTATCAGGAGACAGAGATACTTTTCAATTAGCAACAGATAATGTATCGATTCGAATTCCTAGGACAAAAGGAGGAAAAACAGAGACAGATATATTTGATAGACAAAAAATTATAGAAACATATGGAATCGAACCAAAACAATTGATTGAAGTAAAAGGGTTACAAGGAGATAGTTCAGATAATATACCAGGTGTTCCAGGAATTGGAGAAAAAACAGCTTTATCATTAATTCAAAAATATGGGTCTATTGATAATTTATATGATAAAATAGAAAAAAATGAGGATGATTTAAAAGGAAAACAAAGAGAAAAGATTAAAGATAATCAGGAATTAGCAGAATTGTCTAAAATTTTGGGAACAATTAATTTAGAAGTACCAATTGAAGATACCTTAGAACAATTTAAAGTAGAAGAATGGGATAAGGAAAATGTACTAAAATTATTTAAAGAATTAAACTTTAATCGATATATTGAACGCTTTCATCTAGCAGGAGATAAAACCACGCAAGAGGATGAAACATATACAATACAATTTAAAAGTGTTCAAAAATCAGAGCAAGAATTGATCGACATGATAAAAGCACAAAAAAACATGGTATTCTATTTACAAACAGAAACAGAAGAATTACCTGAAAATATCATAAAAGAAAAAATAACAGGAATCAGTTTATATAATACAAATAAGCAAGAAGCATATTATATAAAATTAGACAAAGAAAAAATCGCAGTATTAAAAGATGTTTTTGAAGATGAAGCAATTAAAAAGACAAGCATTAATGTAACAAAAGTATATATTTTGCTAAAACAAGCAGGTATTACAATAGCAGGTATTGAGAATGATATAGCGATTGGAGCATATATTTTGAATCCAACAAATAATAAATTAGACCTTAAAAATTTAGCAATGCAATATTTAGAATTGGACATAGATGAATATATAGGAGAAGAAAACAGTCAAAAACAGATGACATTATTTGAAGAAAATAGTATACAAAATGATAGAAAGGACTCAGAAAAATATAATTTGTATGCATATATCATTGAACAACTAAATACAATCATTTTACAAAAATTAAAAGAAACAAATAGTTTCGACTTATATACAACGATTGATATGCCAACTGTAGAAGTTTTATCTAGCATGCAATGGAATGGTATGTATGTAGATGAACAAGAATTAAATGCATTTGGAGAAGAATTAACAGCACAAATTGAGACCTTAACAAAAGTTATCCATGAAATGGCAGGAGAAGAATTTAATATTAATTCTACAAAACAATTAGGAGAAATTCTTTTTGAAAAAATGCAATTACCAGTTGTTAAAAAAACAAAAAGCGGATATTCTACTGATGTAGATGTATTAGAAAAATTAAAAAGAGAAGACCCTATTATTGGAAAAATATTAGAATATAGACAATTGATGAAATTAAACTCTACTTATGTAGAAGGATTAAAACCATTTATTAATCCAAAAACAAAGAGAATCCATTCATTTTTCCACCAAACCATAACAGCAACAGGAAGGATTAGTTCAACAGAGCCTAATTTACAAAATATTCCTACCAGATTTGAACTAGGAAAAAGAGTGAGAAAAGTATTTAAACCAGAAGAAGGAAAAGTCTATATTGATGCAGATTATTCCCAAATAGAGTTAAGGGTGTTAGCACATATTTCCGAAGACAAGCATATGATAGAAGCATTTAATCATAATGAAGATATTCACAAGCAAGCTGCTTCAAAAGTTTTTAAAACACCAATTGATGAAGTTACCAAAGAACAAAGAAGTAATGCCAAAGCAGTTAATTTTGGAATTGTTTATGGAATTAGTGATTTTGGACTTGCAGAACAACTAGGAATTTCTAGAAAAATGGCAAAACAATATATAGATGAATATTTAACAGAATATGCAGGAATAAAAGAATTTATGGAGAATATTATTGAAAAGACAAAAGAAAAAGGATATGTCGAAACATTATTCCATAGAAGAAGATATGTTCCAGAATTGAATTCTAAAAATTATATGGTAAGACAATTTGGGAATCGAGTAGCAATGAATACACCAATTCAAGGGACAGCAGCGGATATCATGAAAATTGCGATGATAAATGTGAATAAGGAATTAAAGAAAAGACAATTACAAGCTAAAATTATATTACAAGTACATGATGAAATGATGATTGAAGCACCAGAAAGTGAAAAAGAAGAAATCAAACAAATTATGAAAGACGAAATGGAATCAGCAATACAACTAAAGATACCACTTGTGGCAGAAATATCAGAGGCAGAAAATTGGTATGATTGTAAGTAAAATTTATGATATTTTTTAAGTGTAATTCATAAATATTATTATTTTTCATTATCTCTTCGGTTAGCTCCATGTACTACAAATTCTAGGGTTTAAATAAATGAGTCTCTCACTGTAATTGTGCTTCCTCATTTATTTAAACCTAAGAATTTCTATGTCCATTTCACGTCAC
Organism: uncultured Clostridia bacterium; assembly: GCA_944390535.1. GTDB lineage: Bacteria > Bacillota > Clostridia > TANB77 > CAG-508 > CAG-269. The sequence goes on from CALXQV010000001.1 coordinate 18,017, forward strand.
ATGTATCGATGAATTCCAAAATAATAATATTTATATATTGGTAAAAAACATATGAAAATACAAGGGAGTCTAAAATTGAAAAGGAGAGAAAATTTTGTTAAAAAACAAATATAAAATGATAATCGGTACGGTTATTATGATATGCATAATAATCATACTGTTTATTCTATTTAAGGATAAATTATTAAAGATTCTATATCCTAAAACATATAGCGAAATAATATCTGTTTATGCACAAGAATATGATGTGGAAGAAAATTTAATATATGCAGTCATAAAAGCAGAAAGCAATTTTAATAATGAGGCAATCTCTAATAGAGAAGCAATTGGACTAATGCAAATTGTAGAAGAAACAGCCATTGATGTAGCAAATAAAAATCAAATTGAAGTGGATATAGATAATATAGAAGAGGAATTATTAGATATTGATACCAATATTCACATTGGGACAAAATATTTATCAACATTATTAACACAATATGGAAATATAGAAGTTGCATTATCTGCATATAATGCAGGAATTGGAACAGTTAATAATTGGATAGAGAAACAAATTATACAAGCAGATGGTTCAGATATTGAAAATGTACCATATAAGGAAACCAATAATTATGTAAGGAAAATATTGAGGGACTATCAGATATATAGTGAACTATATGGATAAAATTAGAAAATAAAAGATGTAGTTTTATGGATGAAAGAGGAAAAGGAGATACATGGCAAAAAAGTTTTTAAATTTTATAATATATGGTATTATCTTAGTGATGATTATTTTGTTACTATATACCATCATTCAAAGAAAAGTAACAGGTGAAAAATATAGTGATTTAATGGGATATACCCTGCTAGAAGTTGTTACAGGAAGCATGTCAGGAACGATTGAAATTGGTGATGGAGTATTGGTTAAATTAACAACAGATATAAATGAAAATGATATCATTGTTTATGAAAAAGAAGAAAATTTAATTACGCATAGAGTAATAGAAATGAATGAAAATGAGTTAATCACAAAAGGTGATGCTAATAATAGAGAAGATGAACCAATTACCAAAGAAAATGTTATTGGAAAAGTCATTTTTGTGTTGCCTAATATTCAGGTTTGGAAAAAAATAGTTATCGTTAGTTTGATTGCCTTAATTTGCATATTTGTTATCATACAACAAAAAAGAAGCAAAAACAAAAATGTATTAGAGGAGGAAGAAAAATGAGAATTATTTTAGCATCACAATCTCCAAGGCGAAAAGAATTATTATCAATAATTGTTCCAAAATTTGAAATTATAGTTAGCAATCAAGAAGAAAGATTAAATGAAAAATTACCAGTAGAAGAACAAGTGACAGAAATTGCTTATATAAAAGCGAAAAATGTATATGACAGAACAAAAGGAGATAGAATTGTTATTGGTTCTGACACGATTGTTACCAAGAATGGGAAAATATATGGAAAGCCAAAAGATAGAAAGCATGCAACAGAAATGATAAAAGAGTTAATTACAGGGGATAAAACACATGAAATTATAACAGGGCTAAGTATATTAATTGAAAAAGATGGACAACTAAAGGAATATAAAACATATGATACCATAAAAGTATATTTAAAAGATATATCCAATGAAGAAATAGAAAAATGGTTAGATACAGGAAATGCTATGGACAAGGCTGGAGCATATGGTATGCAAAATGAATTTTGTGTTTTTATAGAAAAAATAGAGGGAAATTATACGTCAGCACTTGGACTGCCAACACATAAGGTATATGATAAAATAAAGGAATATATAGATACATAAAAATAAGAATAAGGAAAGTAAAAAAATACATAATCTTTTTTGTAAAAACGGTTGAAAAAATAATCATATTGTAATATAATTGTAACGAAATTGTAACAAGAAAGACATGCATAATAAAATTAGAAAATTTATGCACATATATAGAAGGGAAGATATGCAAATGTTTAAATTTGGTTTAGGGCAAGATGTAGGAATTGATTTAGGGACTGCAACTGTCATTGTATATGTAAAAGGGAAGGGAATCGTATTAAGAGAACCTTCTGTTGTTGCTGTGGACAATATAACAGGAGAAGTGTTAGCAGTAGGACAAGAAGCTAGAAGAATGCTTGGTAGAACACCAGGAAATATTGTTGCAACAAGACCATTAAGAGATGGTGTTATTTCAGACTATACAGTTACAGAAAAGATGTTAAAGCATTTTATTAATAAAGTATGCGGTAAATTTATTTTTGCACCAAGAATTATGATTTGTATCCCTTCACAAGTAACAGAAGTAGAAAAAAAAGCAGTGATTGATGCGGCAACACAAGCAGGCGCTAGAAAAGTATATTTAATAGAAGAACCAATTGCAGCAGCCATTGGTGCTGGAATCGATATATCAAAACCATGTGGAAATATGGTCGTTGATATTGGTGGAGGAACAACAGATATTGCCGTTATATCATTAGGCGGTTCAGTTGTAAACACATCTTTAAAAGTAGCTGGGGATAAATTCGATGAATATATTGTAAAATATATTAAGAAAAAACATAATATTATGATAGGAGAAAGAACAGCTGAAGACTTAAAAGTAAATATAGGTTGTGTATATCCTAAGATACAAGATACAGAAATGGATATACGTGGAAGAGACTTGATAACAGGACTTCCAAAAACATTAACGATTCATTCAAGTGAAATGCTAGAAGCATTGATTGAACCAGCAATGATGATTGTAGATGCAGTACATTCTGTACTAGAAAGAACACCACCAGAATTGTCAGCAGATATTAGTGATAAAGGAATCTATATGACTGGTGGAGGATGCTTAGTTGATGGATTAGACAAATTATTACAAGAAAAAACAGGTATTAATGTTATGATTGCACAAGATACGGTTTCATGTGTAGCATTAGGGACTGGAAAGGCATTAGATAATTTAGATGTTTTAGAAGGAAAAGTAGCAAGATAAGATAAAAAATAGGATTGCGATTAAAAGATAAGAGGTGTGTTCGTTTGAACACACCTCTTTTAGAAATTTTTTTGATAGGGACATTTTAGCATAGATTAATAGCAAAAGCAAATTGGCTTGAAAATAAGAGGAAAATATGGGATAATAGAAAGGAATAATAGCAAAAAACAAAGACAAAAAGTTGAAAAAGATTAAACTTTTTTAACCTGAGTTGGAGAATAGGAAGGATGAAAAAAATGAAAGCAGTAGCATTTATCACATTGGGGTGTAAAGTTAACCAATACGAAACAAATGCAATGACACAGCAATTTATACAAAAAGGGTATGACGTTGTAGACCATACAAAAAAAGCAGACATCTATATTGTCAATACTTGTACAGTTACGAACATGTCAGATAGAAAATCTAGGCAAATGCTAAGAAGAGTAAAAGAACTAAATAAAGAAGCAATTGTAGTTGCTTGTGGGTGTTATGCACAAGTAGCAAAAGAAGAGATAGAAAAGATAGAAGAAATCAATTTAGTATTAGGAAATAATGAAAAAAAAGATATTGTAGCATATGTTGAAAAATATATAGAAAATCAAAATTTAAAAAAATTAGAAGAAAATAAAAAATATAAAAAAATAGAAATAACAAAAGTGCAACAAACGGCAGAAAAACAAAAAGAAATAGAAACACAAATAGAAGATGTTATGAATCAAAAAGAGTTTGTGGAATTTGGAGATATCACATTTACAGAAAAAACCAGAGCTGTTATCAAAATTCAAGATGGTTGTGACCGTTTTTGTTCTTACTGTATTATTCCATACGCAAGAGGAAGAGTAAGAAGTAGAAAGCCAGAGCACATTTTATCTGAAATTGGTAAAATAGCAAAAGAAGGCATAAAAGAGGTAGTTATTACAGGAATTCATATTGCTTCTTATGGTAGAGACTTTAAAGAGCAATATCAACTGATTGATTTACTAGAAGAAATGAATGAAGTAGAAGGAATTGAAAGAATCAGATTAGGTTCCATAGAACCCTTATTAATCACAGAAGAATTTGTAAACAGATTAGCAAAATTATCTAAAGTATGTCATCAATTTCATTTATCATTACAAAGTGGTTGTGATGAAACCTTAAAAAGAATGAATCGAAGATATACAACAGAACAATTTAAAAAAATAGCAAAATTGTTAAGAGACACATTTGAAGATACTATTTTAACAACAGATATTATTGTAGGATTTCCAGGAGAAAATGAAGAAGAATTTGAAAAAACATATACATTTTTAAAAGAAATACAATTTTATAAAATGCATATATTCAAATACTCACCAAGAAAAGGAACAAAAGCAGCAGAGATGAGAGGCCAAGTAGATGGAAATATCAAAGAAGAAAGAAGTAGAAAATTAATAGAATTATCTAACCAAAATGAAAAGGAATATAATAAAAAATGCATAGGAAAAGAAGTAGAAGTTCTTTTTGAAGAAGAAAAAAATGGAATATGGCAAGGACACACAAAAAACTATATATTGGCACACCTAAGAACAGGAGAACACTTAGAAAATAAAATTTTAAAATGCAAATGTGTGGGAGCAGAAAAAGAATATATTGAACTTTAGGGACAGTCCTTAAAGTTCAATTTTTTGGAATTTGAAAATTAATTTATATAAAAATAACTTTTAAAGTTCTCAGAATTTAATAGTTTAATACGAAAAATGAACTTTAAAGACTGTCCCTAAAGTTCAAAATTGGAAAAATGTAACAAAAATGTAATGATTTTGTAATTAACATTTAACAAAAAAGAGATAAAAAACTATTGATAAAATATAAAAGATATAGTATAAATAATATAGTAAGGTATAAAGCTACAAAGGAGGAAATTAAATGGCAGATATAAGAGAAGAAAATAATGTATTTGGTGGAGTACAATTTGACAATGTAAATGGGAATGAAGCTAATGGCGAAGCACAAGCTTCAAATGGAAATAACTTACCTGTAAAAAATACTTTTTGGACAAAATTTAAAGCATTTTGGTTCCAAGAAATTGATTGGAATAAAGAGATAAAAGTAGAATTAACTCCAGCTCAACAAAAAGTAGAAAATGAAATAAATGAATTTTTACATCAAGAAATTACTTGGGAAAAAGTACATGACTTCTTATTCCAAGAAATCACATTTGGAAAAAAGAAAACAGAAGCATAAATAGAATTATTTTGTGAGTAATATATTGAAAAAGTATAGCGCATTTGTGAAAAATGTGTTATACTTTTTTTGTTTGAAAAGGAGAGTAAAATGGCAAAAAGTAAAACAATTTTTGTATGTAGTGAATGTGGAAATGAATCTAGTAAATGGCTTGGAAAATGTCCAGCATGTAATAGCTGGAATACATTTTATGAGCAAAAAGTAGTGGAAACTAAAACAGGTGGACACAAAGATTTAGCTAAAAGTGAAAATAAACCACAAAAATTAAATTCTTATGAAGCAAAAGAAACTTTAAGAATTTCAACTGGTTTTGGAGAGTTAGATAGGGTTTTAGGAGGAGGACTTGTAAAGGGGTCTTTGGTATTACTAGGAGGAGAACCAGGAATTGGAAAATCTACTTTGATTTTGCAAATATGTGATAAAGTAAAAGGCGAAGGAAAAGTTTTATATGTTTCTGGTGAGGAATCAGCTGAACAAATAAAAATGCGAGCAGATAGATTAGGGATTAATAATGATGATATTTTATTTTTAGGAGAAACAGATATTGATGTGGTGAACCAAGCAATTATTGAAATCAATCCTAAGTTGGTGATTATTGATTCTATTCAAACCATGTATTCAGAAGAAATTTCAGCAGCTGCGGGAAGTGTTAGTCAAGTAAGAGAGATTACTTCACAAGTTATGAGAGTATGTAAATCTAGAGCAATCACAACCATTATCATAGGACATGTAACAAAAGAAGGAAATATTGCAGGACCAAGAGTTTTGGAGCATATGGTAGATACAGTATTATACCTAGAAGGTGAGAGATACTTTTCATATAGAGTATTAAGAGGTGTAAAAAACAGATTTGGTTCAACCAATGAAATTGGAATGTTTGAAATGAATGAAGAGGGGATGTGTGAAATTACGAATCCATCAGATATTCTAATTTCCGAGAGAGAAGATAATCCAGCAGGCTCTTGTATTGTATCTAGTATAGAAGGGACAAGGGCAATTTTAATAGAGTTGCAAGCTTTAACCACGCAAAGTATTTTTGGATTTCCTAAAAGAACTGCAAACGGAACAGATTATAACAGATTAGCTTTGTTAATAGCAGTTTTAGAAAAAAGAGCGGGAGTGATGCTAGGAAGCCAAGATATTTACTTGAATTTAGTAGGCGGAATTAAAGTAAATGAACCATCTATTGATTTAGGAATCATGATGGCAGTCGCTTCTAGTTTCAAAAATGTGGCAATTCCTAAAGATATGGTTATGATTGGAGAAGTTGGGTTAACAGGAGAAGTGAGAAGAATTAATTTGATAGATAAAAGGTTGAAAGAAGCAGAAAAATTGGGATTTAAGAGTTGTATCATTCCAGAATCTAACAAAAAAGACTTGAAAGAAAACTATAAATTAGATATAATAGGTGTCAGCAATATTAATGAAGCAATGAAAAAAATTGGATTAAAATAACCATATCTAGAAAGATGATATTTGTCAATACAACACATTATGAGAGAAGGGAATTTCATTTTGAAAAAGGTAAAAGAAGATAATATTACAGCTGTTTTAAAATTAATAGCTCCAGGGACACCAATAAGAGATGGACTAGAAAGCATATTAAGAGCAAAAACAGGGGCATTATTATTAATTACAGATAATAATGAAGTCATAAAGGAAATTGTTGATGGCGGATTTGTCATTAATGAAGAATATACATCATCAAAATTATATGAATTAGCAAAAATGGATGGTGCAATTGTGCTAAGTGGTGATTTTAAAAAAATATTATATGCTAATGCACAATTAATTCCAGAACATGAAATCCAAACCACAGAAACTGGAACAAGGCACAGAACAGCGGAAAGGACAGCAAAGCAAACAGGAGAATTAGTTATCAGTATTTCACAAAGAAGAAATATTATAACAGTTTTTAAAGGAAATGATAGATATGTTTTAGAAGATACAGATGTTGTATTAAATAAAGCAAATCAGGCAATTCAAACATTAGAAAAATATAAAAAAGTATTTGATAATAAATTAAATATATTAAATGAATATGAATTCAATGACATTGTGACACTTCAAAATGTGGTACTTGCGATTCAAAGAGCAGAAATGGTTATGCGAATTGTCGAAGAAATACAAAGACAAATTTATGAACTAGGAAATGACGGAAGACTAGTTAAGATGCAACTAGATGAATTAATTGGAGGACTTGAAAAAGAAGAAAGTTTTATTATAAAAGATTATATTGTCAAAAAGAAAAAAGCCCCTGATAAAATCATCGAAGAACTAAAAGACTTAGAGTATGAAGAGTTATTAAAAGAATCCTCTATTGCAAAATTATTGGGATATGAATATTTTGATAATTATGATGAAGTTGCAGTATATCCAAAAGGTTACAGAATTTTAAGTAAAGTACCAAGAATGCCAAATAACATTGTGGAAAACTTAGTAGATTCTTTTAAATCGTTCCAACATATATTGGCAGCAGATATTGAAAGTTTAGATGAAGTAGAAGGAATAGGAGAAGTCAGAGCGAAAACCATTAAACAGTCATTAAAGAGGATGCAAGAGCAATTTGTTTTTGATAATATGCTATAATTATGAAGACATAAATAAAAATTTGAGAATATGCAGAATGATAATATATAAAAAGCTAAAGATTAAAAAGGAAAGGAAAAGTGAAGAAAATGGAAAAATTTAAAAATAGTACATGGATAGTGGCTTTAATTATTTTAATTGTTTTAATAGGAATGGTTGCGTATGGATATTATAAAAATGCAACAATGGAAGTAACAAGACCTATTGCAACAATGGAAGTAGAAAATTTTGGAACAATAAAATTTGAATTGTATCCAGAATATGCTCCAGAAACAGTAGCAAACTTTATTACATTAGCAAATAGAGGATTTTATGATGGACTAACTTTCCACAGAATTGTAAAAGATTTTATGATTCAGGGTGGAGATAAAAATGGAGATGGAACAGGAGTAGCAACGACTAGTGATTTAAAAGAAGATGGTGATGATACAGAATATACCATTAAGGGTGAATTTATTGCTAATAATGTGAAGAATAAATTACAATTTGAAGAAGGCGTTGTCGCAATGGCAAGATCTGATTATACCAGTTATTCTTCATCATTAACAGAAGAATCATATAACTCAGGAAGTTCTCAATTCTTTATTATGACAGTAGAAAATACAGGGCTAAATGGACAATATACTTCTTTTGGAAAAGTAATTGAAGGTATGGATATTGTACATAAAATAGAAGAAGTGGAAGTAAAGGCAGATGATGATGCAGAAACAACAGGAAATACAGAGGTAAGTATACCTGTAAACCCACCAGTTATGACATCTGTTAGAGTAGAAACAAATGGAATTGATTATGGATTACCAGAGACATTAACACCATTTGATTATAATTCATGGTTATATCAACAATATGGAATAGACCCAAGTAGTATGACAAGTGTTCAATAAAAATGATGTATAAAAAACTAAAAATCACAAAAAATAAAATAAAAATTCACAAAATGGTTGACAAGATGGGGTGAGATGGGTTAAAATAAGAAATGTGCTAATAAAAAGGTGCACATAACTATGGTGGATGTAGCGTAGTTGGTTAACGCGCCAGTTTGTGGCACTGGAGACCGTGGGTTCGAGTCCCATCTTCCACCCCATATATATTGGGCTGTAGCCAAGCGGTAAGGCACCAGACTTTGACTCT
>CALXQV010000002.1 GCA_944390535.1 uncultured Clostridia bacterium
TTAATTGTGTATAATGCAAAACTAATCGCAGGAGATATCAAAGTATCAGGAGAATACAAAAATGCAAAAGATACGATTATCATATGTATTGTAAATGATAATATACTAAAACGAAATGCATACTTTAGTTTAGCCATGTTAAAATATGAAAAAACAGAAGAAATTAGATATGTAGAAATGGGATATGAAAAAGAGGAAGAATATTTAAGTAATATGTTAAAATATTACATCATAGAATTACCAAAGTTCAAGAAAAAGAAACCAAAGGTAGCAGATTTGTTAGAGAAATGGTTATATGTGATTGGGGGCGATAGAAAAATGATGGAAGAATATCAAAAAGAAAATGAAGAAATCAAAGAAGCAGTAGAGCAATTGACAGAGATGAGTGCAGATGAATATGAAAGAGAGTTATATGAAATCAGAGAAAGAAGTAGGCTAACATATAATACAGAAATGAATGAAGCAAGAAGAAAAGGATTAGAAGAAGGTAAAAAACAAAATAAGAAAGAAATAGCTAAAAAAATGAAAGAAAAAGGATTAGAAGTTGAGTTTATACAGGAAGTAACAGGACTAACAAAAGAAGAAATCAATGCATTATAATGTGCAGATATTTGTAACTGGAAATATTTAAATCAAAACGAAAAAATCATAAAAAACACTTGAAAAATATAAAAAACATGATATAATAATGAGCAATAATATCAAAAAACAATAGTCAGGACATGGTAAATGGCATAATATCTTAAAGAGAGCCAAAGGTAGCTGAGAATTTGGTAAGTAAACTCTATTTATTATCCCCTAACTGTTACTAAACTGAAACAATAGTAAGTATAGTCGTAAATCTGCGTTAAAGATAAATGAAGAGAACTAATTAAAAATAAATGTAATTGGTTAAAATAGGTGGTACCGCGGAAAGTAAGCTATTTCGTCCTAAGTTATAGGGATTGAAATAGCTTTTTTGTGTTAAAACAAATGAAAATCAGCATCTTGTACATTTTTTTGAATTTATCAAACTTCGATGTACAAACGTACACCTTCAGCTTGATAAATCCTTCAAAAATGCACAATATACTAATTTTGATTTGTTTTAAAAGATAATGAAATGAAAATCAGCATCTTGCAAATCAGCACTTTGCTTATTTTTTGATAATGATTTAAAAGGAGGAATTTGTATGTACAAAAAAGTAGAATTGCAAAATGGTTTTGTCGGAATGGAAAATGATGTTGCTAAAATGTGGAAGGACAAAGACATCATAAAAAAGAGTCTTAATGGAAATCAAGGAAAAAGATATTTTACCTTTTATGATGGACCTCCAACAGCAAATGGAAAACCACATGTAGGACATATTGAAACAAGAGTCATGAAAGACTTAATTCCAAGATATAAAGTTATGAAAGGATATAGAGTTATCAGAAAAGCTGGCTGGGATACGCATGGATTACCAGTAGAACTAGAAATAGAGAAAAAATTAGGGATATCTGGAAAACAACAAATTGAAGAATATGGAGTCGAAAAATTTGTAAAACAATGTAAAGAAAGCGTTTTTGAATATGTACACTTATGGGAAGAAATGACAAACAAAGTTGGTTTTTGGGTAGATATGGAGAATCCATATGTTACGTATCATAATGAATATATCGAATCTGTATGGTGGGCTTTAAAACAAATGTGGGAAAAAGGATTACTTTATGAAGGACATAAAGTTATGCCATATTGTCCAAGGTGTGGAACAGCTTTATCATCACATGAAGTAGCACAAGGATATAAAGACGTAAAAGATTTGACTTGTATTGCAAAATTCAAAGTGCTTGATGGACAAAAATTTGAAAAAGACACATACATTTTAGCATGGACAACAACGCCATGGACATTACCATCAAATTTAGCACTATGTGTTAATAAATCTTATGAATATGCTGAAGTAAAAGCAAATATTGGAACAGATGATGAACCAATATATGAAAACTATATTTTAGCAAAAGATCTATTAGAAGAAGTACTTAAAGAAACACCATATGATATTGTAAAAACATTTAAAGGAGAAGACCTATTAGGTATTAAATATGAAAGATTAATACCATTTGGAAAAGTGGAAGGTAAAGCGTTTGAAGTGATTCATGGAGACTATGTAAAACTAACAGATGGTACAGGAATTGTTCATATTGCACCAGCTTATGGTGAAGATGATAGTTTTGTTTCAAAACAAAATGGTATCACATTTATTAATCTAGTAGACAAAGAAGGAAATTTCGTAAAAGAAGTAGAACCATGGGCAGGAAGATTTGTAAGAGACTGTAATGAGGATATTTGTAAATGGTTAAAACAAGAAAATAAATTATTTAGTAAAGAAAAACATGTTCACTCATATCCACACTGTTGGAGATGTGACACACCACTTTTATATTATCCAAAAGAAAGTTGGTTTGTTGCTATGAGTAAACTAAGAGATAAATTAGTTGAAAATAATAGCAAAGTCAATTGGTATCCAGAAACAATAAAAACAGGAAGATTTGGAAAATTCTTAGAAGATGTTATTGACTGGGGAATTTCAAGAGATAGATATTGGGGAACACCTCTACCAATTTGGACTTGTGAAGATGAAGATTGTGGACATCAAGAATGTATAGGTTCTATTGCAGAATTAAAAGAAAAAGGAATAGATGTACCAGAAGATATTGAACTTCATAAACCATATATTGATAATGTATATCTAACATGTCCAAAATGTGGTAAAAAAATGCATAGAGCCAAAGAAGTGATTGACTGTTGGTTTGATTCAGGTTCCATGCCTTTTGCACAATGGCACTATCCATTTGAAAATAAAGAAATGTTTGACAATAATTTCCCAGCACAATTTATTTCAGAAGCAGTTGATCAAACAAGAGGATGGTTTTATACACTAACAGCAGTAGGAACCGCTTTATTTAATAGAACACCATTTGAAAACTGTGTGGTTTTAGGTCATGTTCTAGATGAAAAAGGACAAAAAATGTCTAAATCAAAAGGAAATGGTGTAGACCCAATGGAATTACTAAATACAGTAGGAGCAGATGCAACAAGATGGCATTTCTATACTTGTAGTAGTCCATGGTTACCAACAAGATTAGGATTAGAAAATGTAAAAGAAACCCAAAGAGGATTTTTAAGTACCTTATGGAATGTATATTCTTTCTATGTACTATATGCAGAAATAGACCAATTCAATCCATTAAAATATAAAGATTTTAAAACAAACAATGTAATGGATAAATGGATTATCTCAAAATTAAATACATTAATCAAAGACATTGATGATAAATTAGATAGCTATGACATTACAGGTGCAGCACTAGAAATAGAAGAATTTACAGATAGTTTATCAAACTGGTATGTCAGAAGAAACAGAGAAAGATTTTGGAGTCAAGAATTAACAGAGGATAAAATTGGAGCATATGTAACACTATATAAAGTATTAGTAGACTTATGCAAAGTGTCAGCACCATTTGTACCATTTATGACAGATGAAATCTATCAAAACTTGGTAGTTAGTTTAGACAAAACAGCACCAGAAAGTATTCATTTATGTGCGTGGCCAGAAGTAGAGGAAAAGGTAATTGATAAAGAACTAGAAAAAGAAATGGATTTAGCATATAAGATTGTAAAATTAGGAAGAAGCGCAAGAAATGCCGTAAATATCAAAAATAGACAGCCATTATCAGAAATGTTAATTTCAATTGATACACTTCCAGAATATTATGCAGATATTGTAAAAGAAGAGTTAAATGTTAAAGAAGTAAAATTAGGGGCAGAAATGTCTGAATATGTAAATTTTGAAATTAAACCAAATTTACCAGTCTTAGGAAAAGAATATGGTAGACTAATACCAAAAATCAAAGAAGAAATTGCAAAGAAAAATCAAATGGATTTAGCAAATACAGTAAAAAATGGTGGAGTCGAATACATTGAAATTAATGATACACAAATTGGATTAAATGCAGAAAATTTATTAGTTACAATGCAAGGTAAAGCTGGATTTGCATTCAGCGGAGAAGGAGAAATTGGTGTTGTACTAGATACAACTATTACACCAGAATTAGCAGAAGAAGGAATTTTAAGAGAAGTCTTATCAAAAGTACAAAATATGAGAAAAGATAGTGGTTTTGAAGTATTAGATAGAATTAATTTATATGTGGCAGGAAATGAAAAAATAGAAACCATTATCAAAAAGAATGAAGACACTATTAAGCATGATACATTAGCAGATAACATTTTCTACAATAAAGAAGGAAGAAATTATATAGATACGAATATTAATGGAGAAATTTTGAAATTGAATGTAGAACGTTAGACTGTTAGGGACATGCCAAAATGGACATTTTTTGTCCAAAAGGGACACACCTATAATATGTAATAAAGAATTATATAAGTAGGGAGATATTAATTGAAAATAAAATTAATATCTCTCTTTATAACTTGTTTTTTAAGAAACATATTTCAAAAAAGTTGAATATGATGCAGAATTATTAAAAAATAATGTAAAAAATATTTACATTTGACAAATGGAAAAAAATGTAATAATATAGTTGAGATTTAACATGTAAAAATCATTTAATTTTTTATCAAAAATTTTATTTCAAAGGAGAATTTATGTCCAGAATAGCAAGAAACCTGATAGAAACATGTTTTTTTCATAATATGACACAGGGAATAAACAAAGAATATATCTTTGAAGAAAGTAGATGTAAAAAGAAATATATGGAATTACTACAAAAGGAAACAAATAAATTCAATATAAACTTAATTGCATTTACTATCATGGATAATCATGCTCATATATTACTGTATACTGAAAATATAAAGAATATGAGTTTATTTATGAAAAAAATTAACGAAAAATTTGCAATGTATTACAACTACATAAATGAAAGAGTGGGAATTGTTTTTAGGAGTCGATATAAAAGCCAACCAATATTAAGTGAAAGGCAATTGATGAATTGTATCAAATATATTTTTAATAATCCTGTAAGGGCAAAAATAGTTTTAAGGCCAGAAGAATATATTTATTCGAATTTTCAAGAATTTAAGAAAAAAGATAAATCAAACAGTATGTTAGATGAAATTTATAAAAAAATTAATCATGTGATTGAATTTCCAAAGATTGATAATGAAAAATTAATATTAAAATCTGATTTTTTAGATACATCAGAAGATAAGGAAACTTTTATTAAAGAATTAATAAGAAATTATGAAAAGGAACATAATTTAACGATATGTAGAAATAAGAAAGATATGGAAAATATGGTTAAATATATCAAAAAAGAAGTAAATATTTCTAATATAGTATTAGCTGAAATATTACAATTATCTAAATCTACGATAAATAATTATTTGAAATCGTAAAATTCATTAAAAATATAATTATTAAAATTGCGACAAATAGCAATAAATTGTCACAAAACTCTTGTAAAAATGAAATATGAATAATATAATATATAAAAAATGTGAGGACTGTCCCTTTTGGACAAAAAATGTCCATTTTGGCATGTCCCTAACGATTCAAAGGAGGATAAAAGATGGGTTTAAAATTAGAAAATGTCTCTAAAAAGTTTGTTGGAAAACAAGCGGTAGATACTATTTCATTTGAAGTAAATAAACCAGGTGTATTTGGATTACTAGGTACAAATGGAGCAGGAAAAACCACAACCATTAGAATGCTTTTAGGAATCATAAAAAAAGATACAGGTGAGATTACTTGGAATGGAAAAAAGGTTGAAAGAAAAAGTGTGAATTTTGGATATTTACCAGAAGAAAGAGGCGTATATCCAAAAACAAAAATTTATGACCAATTGATGTATTTTGCAAAATTAAAAGGCATGGGGCAAAAAGAGGCTGATGAAGCAATTAAAAAGTGGGCAAAAGTATTGAAAGTAGAAGAATATATACCAATGCCTGCTGAAAAATTGTCAAAAGGAAATCAACAAAAAATTCAATTCATGACAGCGATTATTCACAATCCAGAGTTAATTGTACTAGATGAACCATTTAGTGGGTTAGACCCTGTTAATACAGAGATTTTAAAAAATGTCATTATTGATTTAGTAAAAGAAGGAAAATATATTATCATGTCTAGTCATCAAATGGCATCTATCGAAGAATTTTGCACAGATATTTTAATATTAAATAAAGGAAAAACAGTATTAAAAGGAAACTTAAAAGAAATTAAAGAAGGATATAAGGCAAATCGATTAGAATTATCGACAAATAAAAATATAGATGAATATATTAAACAATTAGATATGGAAATAGAGTTTTCTAAAAATAATGAGTATTCTATCAAAATTGATTCTGAAGAAAAAGCTCACCAATTACTAGAAAATTTAATTACAAATCACATAGAAGTGGATAAGTTTGAAATTAAAAAACCAACATTGAATGATATATTTATAGAAAAGGTGGGTGAATAGTATGAAAGATTTAAAAACAGTTATTGCATTTTCAATTAAAGATATGGTAAAAAGAAAATCTTTTATTATATCAACATGTATTATTTTAGTGTTAATTGTGATAGGGTTTAATATACCCAATATTATAAAGGCTCTTTCAGCAGATAATGAAGGTGCTGGAGAGACAAAATTATTAATTGTTGATAGCACAAATGTATTTGAAGGCACTTTACAAACTATCAATCAAATGGAATTAGGATATGATGTACAAATAGCTAATAATGAAGTTTCTTTTGATGAAATAAAAACAAAAATAGAAAATAATGATATTGATCAAGCTATGCTGATTGAACCAAAACAAGATGGAACATATAAAATACGATATGTTGTAGAAAATATGACACAGGCTACTGCTATTCCAGAAAGTTTAATGAATACGATAAATACAGTATATACAAACCTACAAATTTCTAAACTAGGATTAACGCAAGAACAAATAGCAAGTCTATCTCCTAATTTTGAATTTGCTATTGAACAAACAGAGGAGAAAGAAGTAAGTGGGAACATATTTGTTATCATGATATTATCCATAGTTTTATTCTATGCAATCTACTTCTGTGCATATCAAGTATCAAGTTCGATTACCACAGAAAAGACCTCAAAAATCATGGAAACATTAGTAACATCTACATCACCAAGAACGATTGTACTAGGAAAAACAATAGGAATTGGAATTGTTGGATTAATACAAATTTGTATCATAGTGGGAGTTGCTTTAATATCTGCAAAAGCATTTTTAGAACCAGAACTATTAGAAGCAGTTTTAGATATGTCGCAATTTACACCATATTTAGCAATCATGACAATTATATACTTCATATTAGGATATTTCGCTTATGCTTTATTATATGCTTTAACAGGTTCAACAGTCAGCAAACCAGAGGACATACAATCAGCTAATACACCTGTTGCTATATTATCTGTTGTCGGATTTTATTTATCATATTTTACAATGATGAATCCAACAAGTGAATTAAATCAATTTGCAGCAATTTTTCCAATTTCATCACCATTTTGCATGCCGTTTAGAATTATGATGGGAATTGCTACAACTTCAGAAGTCATATTATCAATTGTAGTATTACTAATTACAATTTTAATCATTGCACAAGTAGCAATTAAGATTTATTCAAATGCAATATTAAATTATGGAACCAAAATGACATTTAAAGATATTGTGAAAGTATATAGAGACAAAAATAATTAAAAAATATATAAAGTAGATTAAATAAAAATAGATAAACTAGCTTGCAAAAAATACAAGCTAGTTTAAATTATATGAAGGAGATAGCTATATGGAAGAAGTATTAGATACACTAAAAAAGTTAGACATTAATTATGAATTGGTAAAACATGAAGCGGTATATACCATAGAAGATATGAATTATTTAAATAAAGAAATTTTTAAAGGTGCTGAAATCTGCAAAAATCTTTTTTTAAGAGATCAATCTGTTCATCCTAATACAAATGAAGCAAGTGTATTGATTACATGTGAGGATTTGATGAAGTTTATAAAAGCTATGGGAAACGAATATGAATTTATAACAATATAGAAAAAAATTACAAAATAGAGAAAAGATAGTAATTAAAATTTGAAATGGCCTAAATGATTAAATAATATATTTAGTTATTTAGGTCTATTTTTGTATATAAAATAAAAAGAATAAAAAGAACAAAACAAGGAAAACTAAAAAAGAGGTGAAAGATGTGAATGATTTAAAAGATAATATAAAAAAAGAATTGGAAATATTAGAAAAAATGATAAGCTTAAATAAAGACAAGGAAAAAATAGAAACTCAAAGAAAAAAATTAGATAAACTACTAGAAGAATATTTAAAAGACCTTTGATTATGAAATGTTTTAAGTGATTACAAGGTTCTATTCTTTGTAGATAAAAGGTGTTCCTTTTATATGATCTTAACAAATAATGGAATTAAAATTGCCATATATACGAAAATAGTTCGTTTATATGAATTATAAAATTTGATAAGATAAATAAAAAAATAAAGGTGGTAATCATGAGAAAAGCAAGCACAATTAAAATTGGAAAAAAACTTCAAACAATTAGAAAAAGTAATGGGTATACACAAGAACAATTAGCAGAAAAAGTAGAAGTATCTGTGAGATATATTAGTGATATTGAACAAGATAGAGCAAAACCATCTTATGAAGTACTTATTAGAATTTGTAATATATTTAAAATTAGTTTAAATCAGATATTTAGTGAATTTTTGACAATAACAGAAAATAAAAGTTTAGCATATCCACTAGCAGGATATGAAAAATTATCAGAAACAGATAAAAAGACAATAGAATATTTGATAATGTATTTTAACAAAGAATAGGAACAAAAAGTTTGACAAATTTCATATAGCAGTATATAAATAAGGTAAAGATTGTTTATATACTGTTATATTTTTTAGTTTAAAATCTAAAAAGTGTAAGGAGGTAATACTATTGAATTTAGAGATATTAAGTAATATACAAGATAAAATTTTAAGTATAAAGAATGAAGTAAAGAAAAATGCAGGAAATATCATCTGATGGAAATACTATAGAAATAAAGACAAATTAAATGAACTTTATGATGTGTTCTATTTTATCATTTCGTAAAGAATATCTTTTTATGCTAAAATGCTTGACAGTTTACAATAATAAAGATAAAATAAATATGGTAGGAAAAAATATATTTCATATAAACATATATATTTATTTCGAACATTGAAAACTAAATAAGAAAGAGGTGTATGATTATGACTATTGTAATCATTATCGCCGCTGTCTTAATCTCACTTGCAATAGGATTTCTAGTAGGTATGGTATACAGAAAGAAAGTTGCAGAGTCTAAAATTCAAGGAGCAGAAAATGAGGCAAAAAGATTAATTGATTTAGCAAAAAAAGAAGGAGAAAATCTAAGAAAAGAAGAGATTTTCAAGGCTAAAGAAGAAATTATGAATAATAGAAAAGAATTGGATCAAGAGATTAGAGAAAGAAGGGGCGAAGTACAAAAACAAGAAGCAAGACTAATTCAAAAAGAAGAAAACTTAGAAAGACGTGCTGAAAATTATGAGAAAAAAGAACGAGAATTAGAAAACGAAAGACTAGATATTGAAAAGCAAAAAGAAGAACTGGAAAAATTGCACGAACAAGAAATGGTTGAACTTCAAAAAGTTGCATCTTTAAGCAAAGAGGAAGCAAAAGAAAGATTACTTGCAGAAATGGACAAAGAACTTACTACAGAAAAAGCTACGCTAATTAGAGAAAAAGAGCAGAAAGCAAAAGAAGATGCAAATAAAAATGCAAAGGAAATTTTATGTTATGCAGTACAAAAATGTGCAGCAGATCATTCACAAGAAACAACTGTATCAATTGTTGCACTTCCGAATGATGATATGAAAGGAAGAATCATTGGTAGAGAGGGTAGAAATATAAAAGCATTAGAAACATTAACAGGAATTGATTTAATAATCGATGATACACCAGAAGCTGTTGTATTGTCAGGATTTGATCCTTTAAGAAGAGAAGTTGCTAGAATTGCTTTAGAGAAACTAATTGATGATGGAAGAATTCATCCAGCTAAAATTGAAGAAATGGTAGAAAAGGCAAAAGAAGAATTAGATACAACAATTAAAGAAGAAGGAGAAAGAGCAATACTAGAAACAGGTGTCATTGGTTTGCATCCTGATTTAGTAAAATTAATCGGAAAACTAAAATATAGGACAAGTTATGGACAAAATGTATTAAATCATTCGATAGAAGTTTCAAATTTAGCAAGGATTATGGCAGAGGAACTACGATTAGATGCAAAACGTGCTAGAAGAGCAGGACTATTACATGATATAGGAAAGGCACTTGACCATGATATGGAAGGAACACATGTAGAAATTGGTGTAGAAGTATTAAAGAAGTATAAAGAAAATTCTTTAGTAATCAATGCAGTGGAAGCACATCATGGAGATGTAGAACCGCAAACTTTAGAAGCTGTTTTAGTACAAGCAGCAGATGCTATATCAGCGTCAAGACCAGGTGCTAGAAGAGAAACATTAGAGGCCTATATTAAAAGATTACAAAATCTTGAAGAAATTGCAGATTCATTTGATGGAGTGGATAAATCTTTTGCTATACAAGCTGGACGTGAAATCAGAGTTATGGTAAAACCAGAAAGGATTTCAGATGACCAAATGACAATATTAGCAAGAGACGTTTCTAAAAAGATTGAAAATGAAATGGATTATCCAGGACAAATTAAAGTTAATGTTATTAGAGAGACAAGAACAGTTGATTATGCAAAATAAATAAGACTCTGGCGAGAATCGCCAGGGTCTTATTTTGCGTTAGTGCGATTAATACTTTAAAAAGTATATTTATATAAACTATTGCGAATTTAATAGATATATAGTATGATAATACATATTAATAAAATAGAAAGAAGGCGTTATTTTGAAGATTTTAGCAGTAGGAGATATTATTGGAGAAGTAGGAATAAAAGAATTAAAAAACAAATTATATCAAATTAGAGAAAAAGAAGATATTGATTTTGTAATTGTAAACGGAGAAAATGCAGCAGAAGGAATGGGAATTACAGAGAAAAATTTTAATGATATAATTTCTCAAAATGTAGATGTTGTTACAATGGGAAATCATACATGGGGAAAGAAAGATATTTTCAAGTTTATAGACCATCCTCAATTGATTAGGCCTGCGAATTATCCTAAAGGAGTTGTTGGAAAAGGATACGGTATATATGAATGTAAAGATAAAAAAATAGCAGTAATAAATTTAATAGGAAGAGTATATATGAATGTATTAACAGAAAGTCCATTTTTGGCAGTAAAAAGTATTGTCAATAAAATAAAGGATAAGGTAGATATAATTATTGTTGATTTTCATGCAGAGGCAACAGGAGAAAAAATAACAATGGGACATTATCTAGATGGTATGGTTACAGCTGTTTTTGGGACACATACACATGTACAAACAGCAGATGAAAAAATACTACCTAAAGGAACGGCATATATTAGTGATATAGGTATGACAGGAAGCAAACATTCTGCGCTGGGAATGGATATCTCTGTGGCACTAAAACGATTTGAAACAGCATTACCAGAACGTTATAAAGTTGCTTCAGGGGAAGGGATGTTAAATGGTGTGATTTACGACATAAATGATCATACAAACAAGGTAAAAACAATCACAAGAATTAATATATAAACATTTATGATTTTTATATAATAAAAATGTCGAATTAGTAGATTTATTGCGATGAAAAGAATAAAATTTTATAAAAAATGCTTTACACAAATTTCCAGATATTGTAAAATACAAATTGTAAAAGTTGCAACAAAAAAATAAAAATTATAGGAGGCAAAAGAAAATGGAAGTTTTAAAAATTTCATCAAAATCAAATCCTAATTCAGTAGCGGGAGCAATTGCTGGATTGGTTAAAGAATCAAACAAAGCAGAAATGCAAGCAATCGGAGCAGGAGCATTAAATCAAGCGGTAAAGGCAGTTGCAATAGCAAGAGGCTTTGTAGCACCATCAGGTGTAGACTTAGTTTGTATACCTGCATTTGCAGAAGTGGAGGTAGAAGGAGAAGACAGGACAGGAATTAAATTGATAGTAGAATCAAGAGCATAGAATAAGAAAAGCGTGTATTAACGAAATCAAAGATTTCGTGCACACATGTGGAGACTGTTTTGCAGTACTTCACAAATATAAGAAGCCTAACCTTGTTGTATACAGAAAAATCTTATATAAGGTTAAGATAAAACTTGATTTTTCCATACAATAAAAAAGCATAAATAGAGTATGTCATAGATAACAGACTGCAAAATAGTAGTCTGTTTTGTTTTTTAGAAATTATTTTAAAACAGGAGACTTGACAATTAAATCATATTATGAAAAAATACAAACGATAAAAATAAATGAAAGAATAAAAAGGAGGACTAAAAATGGAAAAAAAGAGAGGATTTGAAATTGCAAAAGGATTTGAAGATAAAGGCATAAATGTTCCAATTAGAAAAACAAAATATAGTGCAGGATATGATATAGAAGCAGCAGAGGACACAGTTGTTCCAAGCTTTAAAAAAGGCATGAATCCAACATTAGTAAAAACAGGATTAAAAGCATATATGCAAGATGATGAAATGTTATTATTATATAATCGTAGCTCTAATCCAAAGAAGAAGGGATTAATTATGGCAAATAGTGTTGGTGTTATAGATAAAGATTACTATGGAAATCCTGATAATGACGGGCATATGATGTTTGCTTTTTATAACATAAAAGAAGAAGATGTAGTAATTAAAAAAGGAGAAGCAATTGGACAAGGAATCTTCCAAAAATATCTAACAACAGACGATGATGTAGCAGAAGGAGAAAGAGTAGGGGGGTTTGGCTCAACTACAAAATAAATCTAAAAAAATGCAAAAAAATTTCTTCTTAGAGCGATAAGGATTACAGGAAAAATATACATAAAAAATGACGGTAATGGCTTTGACTTTTACCGTCTTTTATTGTATAATAGATATGGTTAAAAAATCCAATAAAGTTATTAAAAGGTATTGACATAACTTTATTATATTTTTTCTGCCAAATAAATTAAAATGCTGAAAGGAGTGACTTACATGTTTAATGTAGGAGACAAAATCGTATACCCAATGCACGGGGCAGGAACAATAGATGCAATAGAAGAAAAAGATATTTTAGGACAAAAACAATCCTATTATATTTTAAAAATGCCTGGTGAGGTTAAAGTAATGATACCAACTGCGAAAGCAGAAGAAGTTGGGGTTAGAAATATAATTAACAAAGAATCAGCAGATAAAGTATTTGGAGTTTTAGAGAAAGACGAAACAGTTATGGATAAAAATTGGAACAAACGTTATAGAGACAACATGGAAAAAATGAAAAGTGGAGATATTTATGAAATAGCTGATGTCGTTAGAAATTTAAGCTTTAAGCAAAAAGAAAAAGGTCTTTCAACAGGAGAAAAAAAGATGCTAAACAATGCAAAACAAATTTTAGTTAGTGAGTTAGTTTTAGCAGAGCATGCAACACAAGAAGAAGTAGAACAATTGGTTGAAAATAAAATTAACACGTCTTTTATGATGTTTAGAGCAGAAGATGTATCAACAGAAAGCGTTGTCAATAAATTTATACCTTTTGAAGGAACAGGGACAAATGATAATTAAAAAACTTAAAGAAGCCTAATTTGGTAGGCTTCTTTAAGTTTTTGCCATTAGTACGAAAAAATATAAAAAATATGAAAAAACTATTGACAAAAAAAAGAACAAATATTATAATAATTATTGTCGTCAAGGCAAATCCAGTTCAATATGCAGATGTGGCGGAACTGGTAGACGCACAGGACTTAAAATCCTGCGGTTGAATAAACCGTGCCGGTTCGATTCCGGCCATCTGCACCATTAGAACCTCAAGTATTTCGTAAGATTAGCTTGAGGTTTTAATTATAAAAAGTTTTGTAGTTCTACAAAAAGTTTTACAAAATTCACAACATTTTATTTTTATAAAATCTTTATTTAGTAGATTAAATAAGGATTTTTTTATTTCTAACAATTTTGTATAATTCCAATTCTTCTTTACCATCTTCTTAGGTACCTCGTGTACTTTCCGAAAAATTTAAAGCATTTCCAATTACAAATGCTGAATTTTGTTTTGACTCTATATCTACATGAATGTAAATATTAGCAGTAGTGTTGTGACTAGAATGACCTAACTATATTTGAATATCTTTCATACTAACTCTTCAAAAAATAGTTTAATTATGATGTGTTTTGTATCCAAATTTTTTTCTCTTTTTTTACCTGCATATTTTTAAATACAATTTACTCGATAACTCTAATTTTTTACCTGTATTTGTTATAAAATATTGACGAAGCTTATTTAGAAGCCTATAATGTTAATATAGATTGATGCTACTATTCTAATAGTATTATTATATAAACGTACTTAACTGATAACATTAGTAATAGTGTAAAATGTCAATGATGAATTTTATATTAGACTGACAAAGAATAGTAATTATGAGAATACAAGTTGTAGGAATATTGCAAACGTTTATAGAAGTAGAGAGAAAAACAAAGGTAAATAAATATGGAGGAAAAAATGCAATTAAAAACAATAGATTTATTTGCTGGTATTGGAGGAATACGTCGTGGATTTGAAATGACGGGGAATTTTCAAAATGTATTATCAGCTGAGATAGATAAATATGCTTGCGAAACATATGAACATTTATATGGAGAAAATCCATACAATGATGTTACAAGTGAAGAATTTAAGAATAAAGTGGAAAACACGAATTATGATATATTATTAGGTGGTTTCCCTTGCCAATCTTTTTCGATAGCTGGAAAAAAAGAAGGGTTTAAAGATAAAACAAGAGGAACTTTATTCTTTGATATTGCAGATATAATAGATAGAACTAAACCCAAAGCATTTTTATTAGAAAATGTTGAAGGAATAACAACACATGATAAAGGAAGAACATTTATAACTATTGTTGAAACTTTAGTGAATGATTTAGGTTATCATATGATTGGTGTTGAAGAAGGTTTGAATGGGCATCTGGAATTTAATAAAGAAGAGATTATAAGAAATACTAAAAACTTTGGATTACCACAAAAACGATCTAGGGCATATATGATGGGATTTAGGAAAGATTTAATTCCTGAAAATTATGTATTTCCTCCATTGCCTTCAAAAAGAGAATCACCTATATATAAAAATTTGTATGAATTATTAGATAAAAAAGTAGAAGATAGATATTACTTATCTGAAACATATTTAGAAACATTAAAAAGGCATAGAAATAACCATCACCAAAAAGGTAATGGATTTGGATATATTATAGTAAATGAAGGGGAAAACCCAGTCTCAAATACAATTTTAGCTACAGGTGGTTCAGGAAAAGAGAGAAACTTGGTTAAACAAGCAAACTATACTCTTGGTGGAAAAATTGTCAAAAATAAGAAATCAGGATTAAATTATGATGGAATACGCCATATGACTCCAAATGAGTGGGGGAAATTACAAGGATTCATTGGATATGCATTTAAAAATGGAAATGAAGATAAATTTAGTTTCCCAGATGATGTTAGTGTAACACAACAATATAAATTATTTGGAAATTCTGTATCTATTCCAGTAATTGAAGAAATGGCAAAATATATGTATAAAAGATTGGAGGAATTAAATGCAATTTAATAGAGGTGAATGGTCTGAATTATATGCACTATTAGAATTGTTAGACAATCAAGAACTTAATATAGTTGATAATGAATTAAACTTAATTGATAACAATACTTTTAAGGTATTGGGACTATATATTCAAAATAGTAATAATGAATATTATTTTGATATAAATGATGAGGATATAAATGTTTTAAAAAATAAGCATATTATATCTAATGTTAAAAAAGACGAAATAAAAAAATACAAAAAAGTATTGTTAGATAAAATTTCACATGAACTACCTGGAAAAGGAAGTTTTCCTATTGAAGAAATGAAATATATATTACAAAAATTGACCGAAGGAAATAAAATTAAATCTTCTTCACTATGTAAAGAAGATATAAGTGCTAGGTTAAAAGACAGTAAGCTAAATACTGTAGTAAATAAAGTTGGATATAGTATAAAATCAAGTTTAGGTAGCCCAGCGACTTTATTAAATGCTTCAAATAATACTAATTTTAAATATAGAGTTAGTGGTTTATCTGATGATGAAATTATCACTGTTAACAACATAAATACGAGAACAAAATTAATAGATAGGTTAGATTACATTTGTAGCAAAGAAGCATATATAGAATTTGATTCTGTTATTAGTAATGCTTTAAATCAAAATTTACAAATGATTGATTCAAAATTACCAGAAATATTAGCAGATTTATTATTATCTTCATACGAAACTGGAGTAAAACATATTGAAGAACTAATAGAAATCATAGCAGATAAAAATATAGTTAATTATACTGGTGATACATACAAATATTATAAGAAAAAAATTGGGGATTTTTTACTTGCAGTAGCTTTAGGATTAATGCCAGGAGAGATTTGGAATGGATTATATTCTGTTACTGGTGGTATAATTCTTGTAGAGAACAATGGAGAAATATTTGTATTAGATGCAATTTATTATAGAGAATATTTAGCCAAATATCTCATAAGAAATACAAAACTAGAGTCTCCTAGTTCAACTAGATATAAAATGTTTGATATTTATGATGAAGATGGTGAAAAATATTTTAATTTAAATTTACAAATTAGATTTTTAAGATAGGAAATAAAATATCACACTATTAATGATAAAAATTGGGATGTTATGCTTTTAAAAATAAAAAGGAGGCTTAAATACTTTATAAAGGAGAATAATTACAATGGTAAATCTAGAATTATATCGAATATTCAAAATTGTAGCAGATGAAGAAAATTTAACAAAAGCAAGCGAAATTTTACACATCTCACAACCTGCTGTAACAAAACATATTAAAAATTTAGAAAACGAGTTAAATGTAGAATTATTTAAAAGAAGTAAATATGGAATGATACTAAATGAGAATGGTAAAAAGTTGTATTTGAAAATAAGAGACTCTATAGAAACTCTTTCAAAATCTGATTTAATATTTAATACCCATAAAGATATAAAATTAGGTGTACATGTAAATATGCCAAGCAGAATATATAATGAAGGTATTTCAAATTTTTACGAGAAAAATAATAACACTATAATTAATATACATAAATTAAATGCTAGAAATATGTTTTTATCATTAGAAAAGCAAGCAATTGATCTTGCATTTTCCAAAAAATATGATAATGAATTATATGATACAAATAAAATTAAGTTTATAAAAATAGGAGAGTTACATGATGTGTTTATTGTAAATAGAAAGTCTCATTATTTAAATAAAAGACTTTCTAAGAACGATTTAAAGAATATAACAATTTATACATTAAAACAATTTTCCAGTGCATATCAAAATTTAATAAAAGCACTTGAATATGAACAAGAAGATAAAATAAATATAATGAATGTTGACTTTACTGGAATTATAGAGTTATTGAAAAATAGAGATATAATAGCTGTTATTACGAAAGAATATATAGAAAATCAATTGGCGAGCAATGAATTGCATTTATTAGATGTAGGATTTTCACTTGCCCCAGCTGAATATGGGGTATATTATAATGTTGATAATAAATTTAAAGAATTGGATCATTTAATGGAATCTTTAAAAAAGTGATAAAGAATAACTATAAGTTATAGTTTAAACACCAATATGTATTTTACATAAAAATTCTTCTCTTATATAATGAAAATGTAGTAAACATTAAATAATGATTGTTTTTATTTTTAAGGAGGATAATATGCGGATTGAAGAATTGAAAAACAAAACAGATGAAGAACAGAGTGAAATGATTCGTTCTTGTCAAAGATGTGAGACGAAAGAAATTCTGGATTATCCAACACTTCTCGAGGGAAAAGTTCTGCTGTTTAGAGGGAATTATGATGGTTTAGCAACAGACAGACTTTGTGCAAGGATTATAGAGCATCTTCCAGCAGAGGACAGATGGAAGGTATCTGATGTAAGGCTATTTGATTTGGACAAAACAGAATTTTGGCATCATTTTACAAGGCTTGAATTAGAAGAGCAATTCAGGCCGTTCTGTGAAGGGAAAGGCTTTATAGTAGACAAATAATTTTCAATATGATATTATCTAGAAGTATCCCAGAGTTATGCTGGGATACTTCTAAAAAATATTAGGAGATTAAGATATGTTATTATATATGTCATCACAAAAGTTTGGTAATGATACAACAATTTTAAAAAGTTGGATAAGGCAAAGAGGTAATAAAATTGTTATCATACCAAATGCACTTGATGCTAAAGAGAAAGAAAAAGCACAAAAAAACATAGAAGAAGACATAAAATCTAATTATCATAAAGCCGATTTAATCGATAGTTTAGTTAATAAATGTAAGAATGAAAATATTAAATATAAAGCTATAAAAGATGGAGAAGTTGTTATATTGGGGACTGGCACATATAATAGAAGTTAAACATGATTATATTAACAAAACAACATCAGGAAAATTTAGAATCATTTATATGAATAAACCAGAAGAAATGGAAATGGCACACAACCTTATAAATAAAAATAAAGACACATTTTTTAAGATATAAATAATTGACATATAAAGAATACGAAAATAATAAAAAAACAGATAAAAAACTTGAAAAAGTAAAGAAAACCTGATATATTTTTATAAAAGGAGAAAACGATGAAAGAAATGAATACAGAACAAAAATACGAAAAACTAGTTGAAGATATATCTATAAGACTAACAGAGGAATCTAATAATCAAGAAGAAAGTGAAAGATTAGAAAGAATAGCTAAATATTTGGGGGAAGTAAAAGCACAAACACACTTAAGAAGAGCAAAATATGAGAAATTGCTAGAATATATAGATAAGCAATATGATGGGACAGAAGAAACATTAAGAGAAATATGTAGTACATTAGATGAAAGTGAAGATATTAATGGACTATTACACCATAACGCCCAGACCAAATATAGAGAAGTAACGGCAGCCATGCAAATTCTAGCTACTAGAGCAGTAGTAGAAAATAATCAAGAAGCATATGAAAGGCTAAAAAGATTATCTCAATATTTAGAAGAAGTAAGAATTCAAAGACATTTATGTCAGCCATCAGAAATTGATAGAATAGAAAACGTAAGATATAGAGAATTGTTAGAATATATCGATAATAAATATGATGGAACAGAAGAGACAATAAAAGAAATATGTAGAACATTAGACAAAAAAGTAGATGTTGATGAAGTATTAAAATATCATGACAAGAAAAATAATCAATCAAAGGGAACAGAAAGATAATGAAAAAAATTATTGTAGCAACTAATAACGAGGGAAAGTTAAAAGAAATTCAAGATATATTAAAAGGATATCAATTATTATCTCTAAAAGATGTAAACTGCCATGTAGAAGTAGAAGAAAACAAAGAAACATTTGAAGGAAATTCTCTAAAAAAAGCGCAAGAAATCGCAGAGATATTACATATGCCATGTATAGCAGATGATAGTGGCTTATGCATAGACATATATGATGGTTGGCCAGGTGTTCATACAGCTAGATTCCTAGGAGAAAATGCAACAGCTAAAGAAAGAAATATATATATTTTAGAGAAAATGAAAACATTAAAAGGAAAAGAACGAAAAGCAAGCGTCAAATGTTGTATTACCTATTATGAAAACGGAAATTATGTAGTTGGAAAAGGAGAAATACAAGGTAGAATTGCAGAAAGTCCAAGAGGAAATAATGGATTTGGATTTGATGAAATCTTTGAATTAGAAGATGGTAGAACATATGCGGAACTATCTTCTGAAGAAAAGAATCACGTAAGCCATAGAAGATTGGCTTTGCAAGATTTGGTGATAAAATTAGAAAATCACATAGGAGGAATAAAATAATTCCAACTTATGTGATTTTCCTATTATATAGGAAACACTATGAAACCTTTGAATTTCGCAACTCAAAGTGAAAATAACTATTACATATTTTGTTTTCAAAAGAAAAATTGGCATTTATCTTAATCACATATAAGATATTTTTGTATAACCATGTTAAGCTTCTTACAAAAACCAGCATTTATTTCATGTAATACTATAAGGATATTGTCATTCTTAATAACGAATGATATAATCTAAAAAAACAATTAATAGGAGATTTTTTTCAACCAGGTTTGTATCTTAGAAAGGAATGAGAGTAAATATGACAGATGTAAAATGGACTAAAGAACAATTACAAGCAATTCACGAAAAAGAAAGTAATATCTTAGTTGCAGCAGCAGCAGGAAGCGGAAAAACAGCAGTATTAGTTGAAAGAATTATCAATAAAATAATCAATGAAAACGTAGACATAGATAAACTTTTAGTTGTTACCTTCACAAATGCAGCAGCAGCAGAGATGAGAGAAAGAGTATTAGAAGCAATTTATAAAAAATTAGATGAAACGCCAGAAAATGAAAACTTACAAAGACAAATTACCTTATTAAACAAAGCAAGTATTTGTACAATTGATTCATTTTGCTTAGATGTAGTAAGAAATCATTTTTATGAATTAGAAAAAATCTCTCCTAATTTTAGAATTGCAGATACAACAGAAATCGAACTATTAAAACAAGAGGTATTAGAAGATATATTTGAAGAAAAATACGAAAAACAGGAAGAGGATTTTGCTGAATTAATCAATACATATACAAGCTATCGAGATGACACCCCCTTAAAAGAACTAATTTTGAAAATATATACATATATACAAAGTAATTCCTTTCCAAATCAATGGTTAAATGAAAAGATAGAAATGTTTCATATACAAGATTTTGAACAAGACTTTCATGAGAATCCATGGGGAGAAATCCTATTAAAAGAAGTAGAAGAAGAATTAATAGATGCCATTCAAACCTTAAAAGAACAAGAAAAAAAGCTAGAAAAAAATCCAGAACTAGAAAAATATGCAAAAACAATTTTTGATGATATTGACAAACTGGAAATGTTAAAAATGAATCTAGATAATTGGGACAAGGCATACGAAATTTATACGAATTTAACATTTGCAATATGGCCAAGACAAAAAATTGATTCAGAAATAAAAGACCAAGTAAAATCCATAAGAGATGATATAAAAAAGAAAATTTCTAAAAAATTGGATAAAATTTTCATATATAAATCTAAAGAAGCTAATCAAGATATAGCAGAAATGTATCCTATTTTAGAAAAATTAAAACAACTCATATTCCAATTTGGAGAAGAATTTTCAAATAGAAAAAGAAATAAAAACATGGTGGATTTCAATGATATTGAACACTTAGCATTAAATCTTTTAATAAAAGAACAAGAAGGAAATATAGAACCAACAGAAGTGGCTAAAAAGTATAAAGAAAAATTCGTAGAAATTGCCATTGATGAATATCAAGATAGTAACATGGTACAAGAATATATTCTAACAGCCATTTCAAGAGGAAATAATATTTTTATGGTAGGGGATGTAAAACAAAGTATATATAAATTTAGACAAGCTATGCCAGATTTGTTTTTAACAAAATATAAAACTTACCAATTAAAAGAAGTAAAAAACGATAAAGATAATTTAAAAATACAATTGTTTAAAAATTTTAGAAGTAGAGAAAATGTATTAGATTTTACGAACCGAATCTTCCAAGATATCATGAGTGAAAATTTAGGAGAAATAGAGTATACAGAAGAAGAATATTTAAATTTAGGAGCTAGTTATGAAACATCACCACAAGAATTAAAAACAGAGATACATATTATTGATTTAAAAGAGAAAGAGGATTTAGCAGCAGAGCAAGAAGCAAGAGGGACTGAAGAAGATGAAGATGATAATGAAAGAATAGAAGATATACAAGTTGAAGCAAGATTTGTTGCTAATAAAATAAAAAAGCTAGTAGATAGCCATTTTCAGGTATTTGATAGGAAGATAAACGGTTTTAGAGACATTCAGTATAAAGATATTGTTATTTTGTTAAGGTCCACAAAGACCAATGCACCAATTTTCGAAGAGGAAATGATGAATTTAGAAATGTCTGTATTTTCTGAAAGTTCTCAAGAATACTTAGACTCTATTGAAATTCAAACCATGATGAGTTTGCTAAAAATTATTGATAATCCAATTCAAGATATCCCATTGGTTACAGTATTAAGGTCACATATTGGAAACTTCACAGATGATGAATTGGTAGAAATTCGATTATCTGATAAATATGATAATTTTTATACAGCCATGCAAAAAGCAAAAACGAATGTAGGAAGTAAATTAAGAGAAAAAATAGATACTTTTTTCAATCATTTAGAAAAATGGAGAAAAGAAAAAGAATATTTAGCTTTAGATGAATTTATTTGGAAATTATATTCAGATACACACTATTATACATATGTAGGATTAATGCCAAATGGGGATTTAAGACAAGCGAATCTAAAAATGCTATTTGAAAGAGCAAAGCAATATGAAACAGCAAGTTTTAAAGGATTATATAATTTTATACAATTCATTGAAAAACTTCATGTAGGAAGTAATGATTTAGGTGCGGCAAAATTGATAGGTGAAAATGATGATGTGATTAGAATTATGAGTATTCATAAAAGTAAAGGATTGGAATTTCCAGTAGTCTTTTTATCTGCAACAGGTAAACAGTTTAATCTAATGGATTTAAATCAAAATATTTTATTACACCAAACATTGGGAATTGGGGTAAAATATATTGATTATGAAAGACAAGTCCAATATGATACTTTAACAAAAGAAGCGATTAGAAATAAAATATTGACAGAAACTTTGTCAGAGGAAATGAGAATATTGTATGTTGCTTTGACAAGAGCAAAAGAAAAGTTATATATTACAGGGTTAAAAAAAGACTATGAAAAAGAAATTGAAAACATGCAAAGTCAGGTAAATCGTTATCATAAAGTGAAAGATAAGATAAACTATATATTAGTTAAAAAATATAAAAAATATTTAGATTGGATTTTATTAGTTTATCTGTATGAAAAAGAAAATAAAGAACAACTAGTGGAATTAAATGTATGGAATAAACAAGAAGTACTAAACAGCTTTATAAAATCAGAAGAGGAAATTGTGAATATAAAGGAACAACTAGAAAGTATCCAAAGTGACAAACAAACATATGAAGCATTGGATCGTATTTTAGAATATACCTATACACATCAATTAGCAACCACCATTCCAACCATGACATCTGTTACAAAAATCAAACAAATGAAAAATGAGAATAGGAAGTTAGGAAAACTTCACATGCTAGAAGATATTATGGAAGAAACAACAAAACAAAATCAAGCAGAAGAAGGAATTACGTTTCAAAAACCAAACTTTATGAGAGAAGATAAAGAACAAGAGATAACTGCTACACAGAAAGGAACGTTAATCCATTTATGTATGCAGAAATTAGATGAAACAAAAGAATATACTTTAGACAATATAAAAGAACTGATTGAGGATTTAGAAAAAAGAAAAATGATTACAAAAGAAGAAGCAAACAGTATTTATCCATATAAGGTATGGGAATTTACAAAATCAACGATTTGGAAGGATTTAAAAACGGCAAAAAATGTCTATAAAGAAAGACCATTTTTTATTACGATTCCAGCAAAGGAAATTTATGAGGAAGATATAGAAGAAGAGGTTTTAGTACAAGGAATTATTGACTTATATTACATTGACCAAAACGATAGGTTAATATTAGTGGATTATAAAACAGACTATGTGGAAAAAGGAAAAGAAAAGAATTTAATAGAAAAATATAAATTGCAATTAGAATTGTATAAACAAGCATTAGAAGAAAGTTTACAAAGGAAAGTAGATAAAGTATATATATATTCTGTTTATCTTGGAAAAGAAATTGAAATTGCTTGAAAATTATGTAGACTTTTGGTATAATATGTATAGATTGTAAAGAAATGGAGAATAAAAATGAAAAGAACAAAAACATTACTTATGTATGCCTCTTGGGTTGTACTATTTATCATATTATCTGAATTTTTAATTAATGTTGGATTAAACTCATCGTATAGACCAATAGAAAGAAGAGATACGGTATCACAAGTTAATGTATATCAAGCAGAAGCAACACTAGTAAATGGTAGAGTAAGAGGATTAATTACAAATTCAGAAACAGATAATATCAGTAATAAATATTTGGAATTTGATTTTTATTCCAAAAGAGATGTATATTTAGGGAAAAAAATTATCAATATTAATGAATTACAACCAGGTGAAACACAAAATTTTGAAATATTATTTAAGCTAGAAGATGTAGCGTATTATACAGTAAGTGTATTAGATGAAAGACCAGAAGGAGAAGAAATAGAAATTCTTCCAGAAGGTTGGACAACAGCAGAAATCATGTTAGCAACAGCTATTACATTGCTAATCTTCTGGTAAAGGAACTTGCGGGATTTTGGGGACGGACTCATTTTTCCCTTTTTTAAACTATAAAATAAAAAATATAGAATATAAAATCATTACACCATTTTGTATAAGCTAAATTTTCATAGAAATTCTACAAGAAAAAAGTGAGCCTCTTTCATTATTGCTTAAAATTTTAAGCAAAATGAACATTCC
>CALXQV010000003.1 GCA_944390535.1 uncultured Clostridia bacterium
AATTGCTAAATACTGTTATGAAAAAAATCTTCCAATACTTGGTATTTGTGCTGGACAGAACAATATTGCAAGAGCTTTAGGAGGAACTACTTATAAAATTCCTAATCCAGAAAAGCATGATAAATCATTTGATGAGTATGTTCATTGGATTAATATAGATAAAAATTCAAGATTCTATGATATAGTTCAAACGAATAAAATGAAAGTTAATTCTAGGCATAAGAGAACAATAAAAGAATGTCCTAAGTTAGATAAAGTTGCTTTTTGTGAAGATGAATACCCTGATGTAATAGAATCTAAAAACAAAACTTTTTATATTGGTGTTAGATTTCATCCAGAAAGTTTATATAAAATAGATGAGAATCATAATAGAATTTTCAAGGAATTTATAAATGCTTGCAAAGGTTAGGAGGTCAGAATGGAATTAAAAGAAACACATAATACTAATATAGTAGTGTTAAAGCAACTGCAAAAATAATGAAAGAAGCTCCTTACTTATATTAGTTCTGTGTATACGCAGAAAGACATTGCTAAATTGATTTTCACTACAAATTTGACTAAACAATTTATATCCTTTAGTGGCTATCTAACACAATAAAATTTTAGAAGAAGTTTATAAAAACAATTTTGTCCTTATTAGACTTCTTTCAAGGAGGAAACATGTCTTTAATTAATATAAAAAATCTAACATTTGGTTATGAAGGAAGTGCAAATCATATATTTGAAAATGTATCATTTAGTATAGATACAGATTGGAAGCTAGGATTAATCGGAAGAAATGGAAAAGGAAAAACCACTTTTTTAAACCTATTGCTAGAAAAATATCATTATACAGGAACAATTTCCAAAAATGTAGAATTTGACTATTTCCCATTTGAAATAAAAGATAAAGAAAAAATGGCGATAGAAATTGTGCAAGAGATTGCACCAAATGCAGAAGATTGGGAAATTATCAAAGAATTAAGTTTATTACAGAGTGATGCAGAAATTCTTTATAGGAATTTCAATGTATTAAGTGGTGGAGAGCAAGTAAAAATTCTTTTAATCAGTTTATTTTTAAAAGAAAATCATTTTTTACTAATCGATGAGCCTACCAATCATCTAGATATAGAAACAAGAAATCATTTAGTAAGTTATTTAAATAAGAAAAAAGGGTTTATTTTAGTATCGCATGATAGGGAATTTTTAGATAAAGTTGTTAACCATATCATTTCTATTAATCATACCAATATTGAAATACAAAAAGGTAATTACTCTACTTGGAAGGAAAATAAAGATAGACAAGATGCATTTGAAATGACGCAAAACAATAAATTGAAAAAAGATATCAATAGATTAGAAGTAGCATCTAAAAATACTGCTAAGTGGTCAAATGAAGTAGAAAAATCAAAATACAAGACAATACATACAGAAGCTGCGATAGATAGAGGGTATGTAGGGCATAAATCTGCAAAAATGATGAAAACCTCAAAGGTTATGGAACAAAGAATTAACAAAGCAATAGAAGAAAAAACAAATTTATTAAAAAATGTTGATAGAAATGACAGTTTAAAAATTGTTCCTTTAGAAAGTAGAAAAAATCAGTTAATCTTAATCCATGATTTACAAATACAATTTCATCATGAACCTATATTTTCCCCTGTAACATTTGAAGTCAAAAATGGTGATAGAATTGCGATTATAGGGAAAAATGGTGTAGGAAAATCAAGCATTATAAAATTGATAATGGGAAAAGAGATACCATATACAGGAGAATTTAAAAGGGCAAATGACTTAAAAATATCATATGTCTCACAAAGTACAGAACATTTAAAAGGAAGTTTAAAAACATTTGCTGAAAATTGTAAAATAGATGAAACCATTTTCAAAGCAATGCTATCGAAAATGGGATTTTCAAAATTGGATTTTGATACAGACATTGCAGAAATGAGTGAAGGACAAAAAAAGAAAGTATTAATTGCCAAAAGTATTTCAGAATCAGCCAATATATATATTTGGGATGAGCCTTTAAATTATATTGATATTTTAACAAGAATCCAAATAGAAGAAGCGATATTAACATATAAACCAACGCTAATTTTTGTAGAACGTGATGAAACATTTATTAAAAATGTAGCCAATAAAAGGGTGTATGTGGAGAAATAGCGTATAGCTAAAAAATGATATAAAAATGATAATATAAAAGTAACCAAAAAAAGAAAAATAAAAAGTATTGACACCGTGTCAGAAAAGTTATATACTGAGTATGCTGACAGGGTGTCAAATAATTTTAAATGGAAAGATGGAATAAAAATGTCAAGTGAGTTAAAAGATAAAAGGAAAGAAGAAATCATAGATGCTTGTGTAAAACTTTATGAAACAAAAAATTTTAAAAATATAACGATTACAGATATTAGTGAATTTATTTCTGTTTCAAGACCAAGTATATATAATTATTTTCAAACAAAAGAAGAAATATTTTTAGAATTATTAAGAAGAGAATATAGTTTATGGATAGAAGAATTACAAACCATGATAGAAAACCATGATAGCTTGACAGAAGAAGCATTTGCAAAAGCGATTGCAAAATCTATGGAAAATAGACCAAAAATGTTAAAATTATTATCTATGAATATGTATGATATAGAAGAAAATAGCCGATTAGAAAGATTAGTAGAATTTAAAAAAATATTTGCAAAATCTATGGAAACAATCAAACAAGGTCTTGATAAGTTTTTTCATTATCTAACAGAAGAGGAAAAAACAGATATTATTTATGCATTTTTTCCATTTATGTATGGAGTATATCCACATACAATGGCAACAGATAAACAAAAAGAAGCAGTCAAAATCATTGGTTTTGATTATAAATATATGTCTATTTATGAAATTACATATAAATCTTTGATGAGATTATTAAAAAAATAAAATATATGAGGAGGAATGAATAATGAGTAAATGTTTAGTGGCTTATTTTTCAGCAAGTGGAGAGACCAAAAAAGTTGCAGAGAAATTAGCAACAGTTGTAAATGGAGCATTATATGAAATTATTCCAGAACAACCATACACAAATGCAGATTTAAACTGGATGGATAAAAACAGCAGAAGCTCAATAGAAATGAAAGATCATTCTTCAAGACCTGCCATAGCTGGTAGGGTAGAAAATATGGAAAACTATGATGTCATTTATGTTGGTTTTCCAATTTGGTGGTATGTTGCACCAACGATTATCAATACATTTTTAGAAGCCTATGATTTTTCAGGAAAAACAGTCATACCATTTGCAACTTCAGGAGGAAGTGGAATGGGAAATACATTAAATGAATTAAAACCGTCTTGTTCAAGTACCACAAACTGGCGTGATGGAAAAAGGTTTTCAAGTTCTGTATCAGAAAAAGAACTTGCAGAGTGGGTAAATGAATTGCATATATAAAATAAAGAAGGAAAGGAAGGGATTTATATGATAAAACAAACCGCAGGTAGAAAGGATTTAGGTGAGTTTGCTCCTAAATTTGCGCAATTAAATGATGATGTATTATTTGGAGAAGTATGGTCAAGAGAAGATAAATTATCTTTAAAAAATAGGTCAATTGTTACCATTACAGCATTGATTAGTAAAGGAATTGTAGATACTTCATTAAAATATCATTTACAAACAGCAAAAACGAATGGTGTCAGTAAAACAGAAATGGTTGAAATTTTAACACATTTAGCTTTTTATGCAGGATGGCCAAATGCATGGGCAGCTTTTAGAATGGCAAAAGAAGTATATACAGATGATGAAGAACAAGAAGAACATGGTGGTTTCTTTGGAATGGGTGAACCAAATGTAAATTTTGCTAAATATTTTATTGGAAATTCTTATCTAAAACCACTAGCCAAAATGGAAAATATATCAATTGCGAATGTAACATTTGAACCAAAATGTAGAAATAACTGGCATATTCATAAAGCTACAAATGGTGGTGGACAAATATTGATATGTGTTGAAGGAGAAGGTTGGTATCAAGAAGAGGGAAAACCAGCACAAAAGCTAAAACTAGGAGATATTGTAACCATTCCTGCAAATGTGAAACATTGGCATGGGGCAACTGCTGATTCTTGGTTCAGCCATTTGGCAGTAGAGGTACCAGGTGAAAACACATCAAATGAATGGTGTGAGCCTGTCAGTGATGAAGAGTATAAAGACCTTATAGATTAGTTAGAAATAGCTAATCTATTTTTATTGCATAGGAAAAATAAAATTAATGTTATTTTTTTACTTTATATGATATAATCTATAAAATAGTAATAGGAGAAATAAAAATGAAGGTAGAAGCATTATATAAAGATATTGAAAGAAAAGGAAAAAACAAAATAGAAACATATACCGAAGAAATAGATGAGTGGATCGGAAATAAGAATGATAGAAGAATGGGAATTGCTCTAACAATTAGGCCAACAAAAGAAATAAAAGATGCAATAGAAAAAATAGAAAACGAAATAAAAAAAGTAGAACCAAATCAATATTATTATCCTCAAACAGATTATCATATAACGTTATTAGGAATTATAACTGCTAGACAAGGATTTCAATATACACATGAACAACTCGAAAATTTAAAAAAAGCGACAGAGGAAGCAATAAAATATGTAAAAAAATTTACTATAAAATTGGATGGAATTATATGTAGTGGTGGAGCTATTATGGTAAAAGGATTTTATGATAATGAGATGGAACATATAAGAAAAAATTTAAGACAATCGATTCTAAACCATCACTTGAAATTAGATGAAAGATATCCTACAATGTCATCACATATTACCATTGGAAGATTTAAGAAACCAATAGAAAATAGAGAAGGCTTGATAGAATATTTACAAAAATATAATCATGTTTATTTTGGAGAATTTGTAGTGGGAGAAATAGAGTTAGTATACCATAACTGGTATGATTCTAAAAAAGAAATATTAGAAAAATATCATTTAAAATAAGAGTGATGAGAAAGGAATATAAAATGATGAGTAAAGTATTAACAGAAGAATTTATTTTTCTTGTACTTTCTATTGTAGAAGAAATACCAGAAGGAAAAGTAGCAACATATGGACAAATTGCTAACTTAGCAGGAAAACCAAAAAATGCACGTTTAATTGGTAAGATATTAAGTATGTCAGAATATTATGGAGAATATCCTTGTTGTATTTAATAGATTTATAACTTAAAATGTGTAATAGATTTTATAGTATAATGATTTAAGAAGGAAAAGGATAGAATATATGAATGATAAAGAATATTTTTTTAAAAATAATATTAAGAGTATAGAAGATTTGTTTGAGTTTGCAAAAAGTATTCATTATGGTTGGGTAGATCAAAATAAGAAAATACATAGTGGGGTAAACGATGCTAATGACTATTCTTTGCAAAGTCCTTTGGAACTAATTGAAAATAAGATTGGTATTTGCTGGGACATGACAGAATTATATAGGTGTTGGTTTTCAACTATGACAAATTTAAAATTTGAAACATATTATATTTTTTATGAAGATAAAAAAGGTTGTCCAAGTCATTCTATTTTAGTATTTTATAAAAATAGCCATGTGTATTGGTTTGAACCATGGTTTGACGATAAAGATTTTTATTATAGAGGAATACATAAGTATGATGATATAAATGAATTGTTAGAAAATTTTAAATTGATTTTTTTTAAGTATTTAAAATTTAAAAAAATAGTTGAAAGAGATGCTAGCATAAAGAATATCTATATTTATAAGTATAATAAACCTAAATATCATATAAATGGTCATCAAATGAGAGAACATATAGACCATAGTGTGCTCATGTGAATAATATTATTTAGGCGATGTAGGATTTGGAAAGTTTAATAAGGAAAATCATATAAGCTTTCTTATGATAGATAAGTATGAATAAAATTAAAAGCTTATTTTAAACAAAAATTATAGGAGAAATTTATGAATAAAAGAGTAACATGTATTGCTTTATTTGACCATAAAAGTCTGGATAAATTAAAAAAAATTACAAGTATGATAAAAGAACATCTCTGTAAAGTTCCATTCAGAGAAAACAATAGAGAAGGATTAGATACATTACCATATCATTTTACTTTTACAACATGGGCTATTGAGGATAAAGATATGGCTATTGAGATAATTAAAAATTTGAAAATTGATCAAATTAAACTAAAAATAATAGGAGTAAATATTAAGGAAAGTTTTAATAATAGTTGGAATTTATATTTTGAGATTGAAAGAAATAATCAGTTATATGAAATACAAAAAAGCATTTATAATTTAGCAAAAATAGAAAAATATAACCCTGATAATTTTATTCCTCATATTACAATACATTGTGACAGAAATTATAATAAGATAGTTAAAATTAAAGAAAAAATTAATAAGGAGTTCCAGCCATTTGAAGTTAAATTTAGCCAAATAGGACTATTTGAAATATATCCAGCAAAAAGATTATATGAAACACACATTAGAAAGTATGAATAAAAACATACAACACATATGAGTAAATACAAAAATATTAGTAAAATACTACACAAATACTAAAAAATATGATAGAATAACCTAGAAAGTTTATTTAATTCAAAAAATGATGATATGGATAATAAAAAATAAGAAGGAGGAATTCACATGTCAGGACATTCAAAATGGCATAATATACAAGCCAAAAAAGGAAAAGCAGATGCAGCAAGAGGAAAAATATTCACAAAATTAGGAAGAGAATTGTTAATCGCTGTAAAAGAAGGTGGACCAGACCCAGCAGGAAACTCAAAACTAAAAAACGTTATAGCAAAATGTAAAGCAGCCAATATGCCAAATGATACAATTAACAACGCAATAAAAAAAGCATCAACAAGTAATGAAAATTATGAAGAAATTGTATATGAAGGATATGGACCCAATGGCGTAGCTGTAATTGTTGAAGCATCAACAGATAACAAAAATAGAACAGCAGCAGATGTAAGGCATGTATTTGATAAAGCAGGAGGAAACTTAGGAACAACAGGTTGTGTATCATATATGTTTAATAAAAAAGGTGTGATTGTTATTGAAAAAGAAACTACTTCTATGAGTGAAGATGATTTAATGATGTTAGCTTTAGAAGCAGGGGCAGAAGATTTTTCATCAGAAGAGGAAATATATGAAATTACAACAGATCCATCAGATTTTACAACTGTTCGTGAAAAATTAGAAGAAGTAGGATTAGAATTTTTAGAAGCAGAAGTACAAATGGTACCAACAACGACTGTAAAACTAGATGAAAAAGGAACAGAAAAAATGGAAAGATTAATAGAAAAATTAGAAGAACTAGATGATGTTGCAAATATTTATCATAACTGGGAAGAATAAAGAGTGAATAGATAAATGACAGTGGAAAAACAGTTATTTATCTATTTATGCTATAAAGTATCATAAAATTTGTTAGAGCAAATTGCTCAAATGGAGGCTATTATGGAACAAAAGAAAAATAAAGGATTATTCATAACTATTATTGTCATATTGGTTGTTATTCTACTTTTAATAGGTGTTATAGCATATCTATATTTTTTCACAGATATGTTCAAAAGTAACAAACAGTTATTTTTTAAATATACTTCACAGATTATACAAAGTGAAGATGGTTTTATAGACAATCAGTTAATGGAATACTTCCAAAAAAAGAAAAGTACAAATTATGAAAATAATGGAGAAATAACCTTTGAAGTATCTATACCTGATATGGAACAAGAAGTAGAATTAGCAAATAATTTTCATATTACTTTTGCAGGAAAAGAAAGCCCAGGAAATGCAAAATCAGAAAAAGAAATTAGCTTAAACTATTCAAAAGATGTCAATTTTCCATTAACATATAGAAAATCTAATGGAATAACAGCTATTCAAACTAAATATCTGGGAAGTAGTTTTGTCGCTATTAGAGATGACGAAGAACTTTCTGGATTAGAAGATATCAATAACTTATTAAAAATACAAAACTTAGAATTCTCAAAAGAAGAGGTGCAAAATTTAAAAACAACCTATTTTGATAATATAGTAAATGGACTAGATGATAGTAAGTTTTCAACTCTAACAGAAGGGAATTTAACAGGATATAGACTAACATTAACAGGAGAAGAATTCAAAAATATATTGGTTCAAATCTTAAATACATTAAAAACAGATACCAATACAATTCATAAAATAAATGAAATATTAGAAGGCATAGGAATTGATACACAATTAAATGAAAAGTCGATAGATAATGATATTAAAACCATAAATGATTGGGAATTAAATGATAATACAGAAATAACTGTATATGCCACAGGAGGAAATCTTAGTAGGCTTGATATAGCTATTTCAGGAAATACAGTACAAGTAAATAAAGAAGGAAATGACCAAGAGGTAACCTACATAGTAACTTTAGATATGGCAGGGCAGGATATGAATGGGGTATTTACGGTTAAATATTCTAATTTCAATACAGATAATGTAACAGAAACATATGAACTAACACTAGAAGGAAAGTATGAAAAAGTTAATACAAAGCAACAAGCAGAAGAGGTGCAAGATACTTTAACTATTGCAAGTGAAAAAGAAGCGATTGAATTATTAATCGCAACGATTCAGGCAAATAAAATAGTTGCAGGAGAAAATAGTGAACAAATTAGTGATATAGATGTAGAAAAAGAATTATCATCAGGAGAACACGAAGGTTATGCAGATATGCGCTTAGAAAAAGAAACAGACACAACCTTTCATATTACATTTGTCAGCACAGGGGACAGATTTGTTATAGATAATACAGGAGAAATTGTTGAGGAACCAGAAGAAGTAACAACAAATGAAATGTCTACAAATACCTCAGGAAGTATAACGACGCGTAATCAATATAGTGTGACAAATAATGTACAATTTAAAGAGGGAATAGAAATAGAAGACTTAACAGAAAAAAATGCGGTTATTTTAAATGACAAAGATAATGAATATGTTAGTAATCTAATGAATGTTATACAAGAAAGAATGATAGCAGTTAATCAAGTACAAATGGAAGAATTAGGACTAGCAGAAAGTGAAAATCCAATTCAATATCTCATTCCAACATTTTTAACAGTAAACGGAAGAAATGCGAGTGTTGATGAACAGGTAGTCAATGCATTTAATGCAAAATTTGAACTATATCAAAGTACAAATACAAAAGGAGCAACAGTAAAAGGATTATTAACAACCATTCAAAATAACAATGAAACAGAAGGAAACAACAAAATACAAGAAATTAATATGGATGGAGAGGAATATGAAGTTACAGAACAAAATATTACTTTTTTGAAAAGTAGCATCAATGTAGAAGATGCATACAGGGTAGAATTTGAAAAAGACATTGATACAGGATTAATTTATAGAGCAGTTATTAATAAACGTTAAAATCATTCGGGAATTTGGGGACGGCCTCATTTTTCCCGTTTTTTAATCTTATAAATAAAAAATATAGAATATAAAATCATTACACCATTTTGTATAAGCTAAATTTTCATAGAAATTCTACAAGAAAAAAGTGAGCCTCTTTCATTATTGCTTAAAATTTTAAGCAAAATGAACATTCC
>CALXQV010000004.1 GCA_944390535.1 uncultured Clostridia bacterium
ATACCGTAAGGTAGTAAGATTCCACGTAGACTATGTGGTTGATAGGTTGGAGGTGTAAGTGCAGTAATGTATTAAGCTGACCAATACTAATAAATCGAGGGCTTAACCACAATTAAAAAAAGAGAAAAAATCTTAAAACTTAATTTTCATCTATGTATTTTTGAGTGTGCTAAAAATAAAAAAATATCAGAAAGTACTTGCAAAAATAATAACAATATAGTATAATGCAAAAGTACAATGAAAAGTTAATAATTTTCTGGTGATGATGACATTTAGGGTAATACCTGTTCCCATTCCGAACACAGAAGTCAAGCCTAAATGTGCCGAAAATACTTGTGGGTTACCCTGCTGGGAAGATAGGTTGTTGCCAGATTTTAATATATTCCTCTTTAGCTCAGTTGGTAGAGCGCTCGGCTGTTAACCGATAGGTCGTTGGTTCGAGTCCAACAAGAGGAGCCATAAAATAGCAGATAAGAAATTATCTGTTATTTTTTTGTTCTATAATAGTAATTAAAAAAAAAAATTAAACTAAATCTAGGTAAATTAATTGACATTTACCTAGATTTAGTTTAAAATATAATTGGGGGCGAAAAAATATGATATATAAATATGGAGAATTAAAAGATAAAGGATTAGATAATTATAATATAAATAAAAAAGTTGAAAATAAAGAATTATACAAAATCGAGAAAGGTTTATATTCAGATACAGAAAAATACAATCATTTGGAATATATTATAAAGAAGTATTCCAATGCTATTTTTACATCTGAAAGTGCTTTTTTTTATCTAGGCTTAACAGATGTTATACCTAGTAAATATTTTCTTGCTACTCCAAACAATGTTAGTAAAATAACAAATGACAAAATAGAGCAAATATTTATGGCAAATCATCTTTTCGAAATTGGAAAAAACAAAATAAATTATAATAATGTTGAAATAAATATTTACAACAAAGAAAGAATGTTAATAGAGTTAATAAGGAATAAAAATGCTTTTGCTTTTGATTATTACAAAGAAATAATAAGTAATTATAGAGAAATTGCAGATGAATTAGATATGAGTTTACTTGCAGATTATTTAGAAAGTTTTAGTAATGGGAAAAATATTTTTGAAATCATACATAGGGAGGTCTTTTAGTGATAAATTTATTAGAAAGCATAGACTTTTATTTGGAAAAAGGATATGAAGATGCTTATGCAACATCAAAAGTTGCGCAAGATATAATATTAAGTAAAATTGCAAAGTCAAATTATAGAAACAATATTACAGTCAAAGGTGGAGTAGTTATGTTTAATATAACTAATGACAAAAGACGAGCTACTGCTGATATTGATATAGATTTAATTAGACATTCACTAGAAGATAAAAGTATATTATTATTGTTTGATAAACTAAATCAGACGGATGATGGAATAAAAATTATAGTTAATAAAAAGATTAAACCTTTGAAACATCAAGATTATCACGGGAAAAGAGTCCATATTATTTTAAAAGATTCATTTGGAAATCAAATAGAAACAAAAATTGATATTGGGGTACATAAAAATTTAGATATTAAACAAGAAGAATATATGTTTAATTTTGAAGTATTCAATGATAGTATGATGCTACTAATAAACACGAAAGAACAAATCTTTGTTGAAAAATTATCATCTATGTTGAAACATGGGATTAGAACTACAAGATATAAAGATGTATATGACTTTTATTATCTTATAACAGAAGGAAATATGGACAAGTCAT
This sequence comes from uncultured Clostridia bacterium, assembly GCA_944390535.1. Taxonomy (GTDB): domain Bacteria; phylum Bacillota; class Clostridia; order TANB77; family CAG-508; genus CAG-269. The sequence goes on from CALXQV010000004.1 coordinate 1,746, forward strand.
TGTTGGTTAAACTAGTAAATATATATTGTATGGAAGATAATTCAAAAATTAAAAATGTTAATGAAATAGAGAACGAATTAAGAAAAATATTTAATAACTCGTATTTTTTAGAAAATGTACAGAATAGTAGATATAACTGGATAGAAGAAGATACACAAATTGTTCTAGATACAATATTAGACTTTATTAAACAACTAGAGCCTTTAGTAGTATAGATAGAAAGGGGGACAATGTGGAAAAAGAAGAAATGTATGATATATTTAGGTCTATTATAGACATACATAAACAGAATTTCATAATATTAAAGAATGAAGTAGAAAACATAATTAAAAATAAAATTAAAGATGAAAAATATATACAAAGAAAACTGGATGAATTTTTAGATATATTATTATTTTATGAAAATGAAGATAGTTTACTAACATTCAGAAAACTGTGCAGTTATTACTTTACTATAAATCCAGAGGTTACAGCCGATTATATTAATTATTATAGAGAGCAAAATGATCCAGAAGGTATAAAATTTGGGAAGAATAAAGAAAAAATAAATTTATGAGAGTAGGAGAATTAAAGTATGGATGAAAAATTTATAGATATTGCTATTGAAATTAACAGAAAAGCAAAATATCCTTATGGGGCTATTGTGGTAAAAGATGGAAAAATAATTGGTAGAAGTGATGATAAAACTTTAATGGAAACAAGTATGTATTCTCATGCAGAATTAGAAGCAATAGAAAGTGCATCTAAAAATAAAAATTTATATGGCGATTTAAAAGGAGCAACATTATATGTATCTTGTGAACCTTGTATGATGTGTATGGGGGCTATACTTTATGAAGAGTTTTCAAAAATTGTTTATGCTGCAACATTACAAGATAGCAATGATAACTATTGTCCAGAAATGATTACTGATATAGAAGTATTAGCAAAATATGCTAACAATGAAATTGAAATAGTAAAAGAATTACATAGAGATAAAGCAGTTGAAATATTAAAGCAAAGAGGAGAATGTTAAATGGATATAGAAATAAAAAAGGCGAATATTACATATTTAAAGGACATACAAAACCTAAATAACCAATTATTCGAGTTAGAATATAATAATTTTGCTCCTGCCTTAAAAGTAGGCTGGACTTTTGAAGAAAAAGGAACAAATTATTTTAAAGATATGCTAGAGAATGAAATTGTTTATATTGCTTTAGATAATGATAACGTAATAGGGTATTTGGCAGGAAGTATTAATATACAAGGAAGTTATGTAACAAAATCATTAGCAGAAGTAGATAATATGTTTGTACTAGAAGATTATAGGAAATATGGCATAGGTACAAAACTTATCAACAAATTTAAGGAATATTGCTTACAAAATAAAATTGAAGAATTAAAAGTTACAGCAAGTGCAAAGAATGCAAATGCAATAAATTTTTATAAGAAAAATGGATTTAATGAATTTGAAACAACATTAAAACAAAAATTAAAATAAAGGTGATTATTATGTTAGATGATTTTGAAAGTGTTAGTCCAACAGCAATAGTAACAGCATATCCCAGACAATTTACTGATATACCTTATGAAAAAGAAATATATGAATGGCTAAGTGATAATTGTAACAATAATGATATAAAATTGAACAAATTGTTAGCACCTGAAATAGAAGCAAGATATAAACTAACAAATAAAATACTAGATAATCTAAAAATCACACAAGTATTAGAACTTGCAGCAGGATATTCTTCAAGAGGCATAATATATGCAGAAAAAGGATATGAGTATATTGAAATGGATTTAGAGGAAGTGGCTAAAAATAAAGTTAGATTACTAAATGATATTACCAGTATTCCTAATAATTTACATATAACAAGTGGAAATGCATTAAACTATGCAGATTTTGAAAAATGTGGAGAATATCTTAATAAAAACAAAGAGGTGGCAATAATAAATGAAGGATTACTTAGATACTTAACATTTGAAGAAAAAGAAATTGTCGCTAAAAACGTTTATAGTATATTAAGAAAATACAATGGTGTATGGATTACTTGTGATGTTACTCCGAAAAAGTTTATTCAAAAGCAAAATGATTTTATACCAGATTTTAATAATAATCTAAATTTAGTAACATCAAGAAATAATCTAACCGATAGATTTGAGGATATTGAACATATAAATAAATTTATGAAAAATATTGGGTTTAAGAGTGTAGAAATACATAAATTTATTGAAGTAAAAGACGAATTATCTTCATTTGATATTCTTGGTATTGATAAAAACTCAGCAGACGAAGTGCTAGATAGTGCAATAGTTGCAGTTATAAAAATATAAAGTTATATATAATAGAATTTAAGGAGAGGTAGGAATTAATGAAACAAGAATTAGTTAGAATTAATTCAGTTGATAATATTGAAATGGTTGGAATATTATATAAGCCAGAAGAAAAAAGTAGTAGAATAGTAATTCATGTACATGGTTTATGTGGTAACTTTTATGAAAATAGATTTCTTGATAGATTAGCTAAGACATATACTGATAATGGTTATAGTTTTTTGACTTTTAATAATAGAGGAACTAACTTTATATCAGAACTATTGAAAGGCAATGAATTTGCCATAATAGGTGGATGCTACGAAAGATTTACGGATTGCTTATTAGACATTGAAGGAGTAATTAATTATACTAAAAATAAAGGTTATACAGATATTGTTTTGGAAGGTCATAGTTATGGATGTAATAAAGTATCATATTATTACAGTAAAAAGAAAGATGAAAGCATAAAGAAAATGGTATTATTAGCTCCATGTGATATACCTCGAGAATGTGTAAAGTTTTTGAGTGAAGAAGAGTATAAAACGGCACAACGAGAATCAACAAGATTAATTAATGAAGGAAAACAAGATGAATTAATTGATTTTTCAGCTAATGCTAATGGAAAAATATCAGCAGGAACATATTATAATGACTTTTTACCAAATGGAGAAAATGATTTTATAAGATATGTTGATGGAAAAAGTGGAAGAAGTGAAGTGCTAAATAATATAGATATTCCTACATTAGTTATATTTGGAGATATTGATGAATGTATATTAACGCAAGATATTGAAACAATAAAAGAATATTTGAATAATAATATTAAAGATTGTAATGTTCAGATTATAAAAGGTGCAGACCACTCTTATACAAATAAATATGAGGAATTAGGAAAAATTATAGAAAACAATTTATAAAAGTATTGCCAAACCTAAAAAGTTATGTTAAATTAAAAGCATAGTTATAGAAAAAAACGCCAATTTGTGGATACAGTTCTTACAATACATTGCTATGACTACATTTGAAACGGAAATAAGTAACTTTTTTGCGACAGTTTTTTCGAAAACGTCTCTTGCAAAGGAGCCATGAATATTTTGAATAAGCTCTTGAAAGTCAGTAATATCAATACTTCTAAGAGCTTTTTTTAATTTTTTAAAACTATATTTCAAAACAACAATCTGAGGAGGTTTTAATGGAAAATGGAAATAGAAATTTTAAAATTTCTCTTGCATTGGCAATCACATCAGCTTGTAATTTGAAATGTTTTTATTGTAAAGCTAGTGGAGAAAATTTAGATGATTCTTTGGGAACAATTGATATAGATATTTTAAAAAGAATAATTATTTCATCATATGAAAATGGTATCAAAAATTATAGAATAACTGGTGGTGAACCAACAACTATTTCCTATTTAGGAGATTTAATAAATTATATGATGACTTTAGCTACAGATCTTACGATGAGAATAACAACTAATGGTTACAAAATATTAGATTATATTGATATAATTGAAAAATATAAAGATAGAGTAGAGATTGTAATAAGTGTCGATTCACTTAATGAATATATAGGAGATATTAAATATGATAAATATCTTTCAAAAAATATAATAAATACTACGAAAGAACTATTAAAGCGAAAAATAAAGGTAAGATATAATATTGTTGTAACAAAAGAAAATATAAATATACTACCAAATTTAATATCTAAGTCACTTGAATTGGGTGTAAATCTGAAATTATTGGATTTAATAAAACATAATGAATACTTTGAAAAAAAATCATTAAAAGAAGCAAGTAAATTTTTCAAGAATTCATATCAATCAATAAATGATATTAAAGAATTCCTAAGAGGTATAACAGATAGATATCAAGAAAATTTTAATATGTTTGTATCTACAGGTATTCCTATGTCAGGATACTTTAAAGGGAATCAGTATATTCAAGTAAAGGATTCTAATAGAGGTAGTAGTTTTTCGGAAAAATGCATTGATGAATGTCCGTATTTTACTAAATGCCAAGAAGGAATGTTTAGTCCATTTGTATCAAATAATGGTGTTTTAAGTATTTCTAATTGTAAAAATACAAAATTAAGGTGGAATTTAGTAAAAATGAATAAAGAAGAGATAGATAAAAGCTTTAAAGAAATAATAAAATTGTTTAGTAATACTGAAATATATAATAATTTCGAAAGGGTAAAAAAACAATAAATGATTAACTAATCTACAATTTATATGAGAGGTAAAAATAACTAAAACTATAAAAAATGGAATTAGCTATTTTTTGTTATAAAAAGTTTTATTTTGTAATACTTTGTTATAAATTATCCACAAAATTGTCCACGAAGAAAAAGAGGAAAGTCTGAAATAAGCAGTATATAAGGAATTTATACTGTATACTTATGGGCATTTGAGGAGCCATAAAATAGCAGATAAGAAATTATCTGTTATTTTTTTGTGTTTAAAACTAATATTTGGGAAATAATTGTAATTATATCAATTTTATGATATAAATAAGAAAATAAAAAAGAGATGAATGAGAGGAGAAAATTAAGTGGATAAAAACATAGTCATTATAACAGGTGGAGCAAGTGGCTTAGGGGAAGAATTAGTAAAACAATTTATTGCAAAAGATTACTTTGTATGCAATATTGATAGAGATACTGAAAAAATGAAGATATTAGATAGTACATATAAAGATAACTATAAAGGCTTTGTAGGAGATATCTCAGATAGTGTATTTGTAAAAGATGCTATAAATGAAATATCAGATTTCGGAAATATAAAAATTTTAATCAATAATGCAGGCGAGCCATCATTTAAATTACCTACTAAATATGAGAAAGAAGATATAGATAAGTGCTTTAAAGGGCTAGAAGGTATGATTTTATTTTCAACAGAAACTTTAAAAGCCAAAGAAGAAAAAGACTTAAAGATAGTAAATATAATGTCTTCTGCAGCATTAAGAGGAAACAAACAAGAAGCAGTATATTGTGCAACTAAGTGGGGAGAAAAAGGATATACAGAAAGTTTAAAAGTAGCATATAAAGGTACAAGTGTTAAAGTAATAGGAGTATATCCAGGAGGAATAAATACAGCGTTTTATAAAAACAGTAGAGACTATGTATCAGAAGAAAAGCAAGCTACCTTTATGAAACCTTGCGATGTAGCAAAAACAATTATAGATAATGTTACAAATGAAACTAATTTAACAGTTGCAGATATGATAATAGAAAGAAATTAATAGGAGATAATAAGCAATTATGGAAGATATAGAATTAAAAGATATAGGTATAGATGAATTTAAAAAGGATATATATTCATATTATTTAGAGATATTTCCAGAAGACGAAAGAAAGCCAATAGAATTAATACAATCAGCTTATGAAAAAAAGTATACGACGATTATAGAAATTTTATATAAAAATGAAATAGCAGGCTTTATGATATTAAATAGAGTAAAAGCTAAAGGTTATGCTGTACTAGATTATTTGGCGATATTACCACAATATAGAAATAATAAAATTGGTACGAAAGCATTAGAAATTCTATTAGAACAAGAAAAAGAAAGTAGTGGCATTTTTATAGAAATTGAAAAAGTTGGATTAGGTAAAGATGAAGAAGAAAATTTATTAAGAGAGAAAAGAAAGAACTTCTATGAAAAACTGAAATTTAAAAGATTAAATTTTGATTTATTTTTATTTGATGTTATATATACACCATATCTATTCTCAAATATTGAAGATAATGAAGATATAATTATTAAAGAAATATTGGAAATTTATGAATCTATTTCAGGAAAAGAAAGCATAAAACAGAATTGTAAGGTAATAAAGAATTGAGATTTGAATAGATAAATAAGGACAATATAAAAATAGCTACAAAGTTACAATATGAAATTGTATGAAAATAAGATAAAATATGAGATTTTCAAAAATACAAGCTTTTTATCAAATGAAAATGCTCATAGATTTTATGAAAGAAATGGATTGAAAAAGCATAGTATTAAATTTAAACAATATTTATAATAAAAAATAAAAAAGAGTAAATGGAGGAATCATAAATGGTAGATTTAAATGCATTACAGAAGCAGGTTTATCAAAATAAATTAGATAAAAAATTTAATGTAACAGATATTAGTATGGAGTTTGCTCTAACTTATGGTGAATTATCAGAAGCATACGAAGCATGGTGGAAAAAGAAAGGGAATGTTGGAGAAGAAATTGCAGATGTTACAATATATCTTTTAGGACTTTGTGAGATACTAAATGTAAATTTAGAAGAAGAACTACTAAATAAAATTGAGATAAATAAAAATAGAGTTTATAAAAATATAGATGGCGTTGTAACAAAAGTAGAAACGAAAGGAGAGTAAAACCTTATATGGAAAAACATGAATTAGAAGAAATAAGATATTTTAAAATAGAAGAATTAGAAGATTTAGATAATGAAGGATTTGAATGGTTGAAAGCTTTAAAGAAATTATATGAAAATTGCAACATTATGTTGCGAAATTTAGAGAATGGAGCTAATAAAAAATGGAAATTATTAAATATGATAATGCCTTAAAAGGAAAGAATAGTGATAAGTGTAAAACATTGGAATATTCATTTAATGATAAAGAAATAGATTTAGGAATAGCAACAATTAATGGGAGATATCCTGATAAAGGATATGGATTAAATCTTGTAAGTAAAGAATTAATATATGTTATAGAAGGTAAAGGAACATTAAATTTTGAGAACAAAAAAGTTGAATTTTCAAAAGGCGATTCTATTTTAATAGAACCTAATGAAAAATATTATTATGATACTAAATATTGTGTGATTTCTATGACTTGCACACCTGCATGGTCAGCAGAACAACATAAGTTAATAGATTAAATAATACAAGGATGGAATATAAAGAAAATATTCAAGTAATACCAAATATCCCATAGAAAAATTAAAACAATATTTTAAAAAACAGAATATGAATGGATAAAATATGGACAATAAATTATTAAATATACTTATTCACGGAGAGAAAAAATGAAAAAGAAAGAAAAAAAGAAAACATATCATGAAATCTTGAAAAAAGAAATAAGAAAAAGAACGCCTCTATATCTAATAGGCGAATTTTTCCATACAATTTGTAGTATGCTTAATTTAATTAGTGCATTGATTATAGGAAATATATTAGACTTATTATTGATGGAAGCAAGCAAAGAAGAGATATTCAAGCAAGTTATTCTACTAATGATATTAAGTATTGGTTCATTAATTCCAAGAATGTTGTATAGGACATTTTATTTTTCAAATGCAAGGGCGGCTGATACTAACTTAAGGAAAAAAACAATTGAACATTTACAATATGTAAAGCCAGAATATTATGAAAAAGAGGAAAAAGGGGATTTTCTAAGTTATTTATCTTATGAAGTATTGTTTTTCCCCATGAAGTCTTTTGGAAATTTGTATTTTTATTTTAATGATGTGGTAATTGCACCTATTTTAATGATTATCATTTTATCAGAATCAATAAATCCAATAATCGCCATTTCATTGGTACCACTGTTTATCATTGCCATTATATATATCATAAAACAATACAATACATTGTATCGAAATTTAGAAAATTCAAGACAAGCCCAAAGAGAATTATCTAAAATTATAGAGCAAAATACAAGTGGATTTCAATTAATAAAACTATACAACAGACAAAATAGTCAAAAGGAAAAATTTGAAACAATAAATGATGAAGTAAAACAAACGGATTATGATATAGGCGTTATCAAAAACAAAATAACGAATGGAGTAAACACATTATATGCATGTGTACATATTAGTGCACTTATTATAGGCTTAGTATTTATGTATAAAGGAATGATGACAGTAGGAGAAATCATAGCATTTATTGGATGTTTAGAATATGTATTAGGTGCAGTTGTAACAGCTTTACCTAAATTTATAGTTTCAGTTGGATATTATAAACAAGCAAGAAATAGATATAATTATTTCTTTAATCTAGAGAAGTATTCTAAAAATGGAAAAGAAATAAAACAAATTGAAAAAATAGAATTAAACAATTTAACATTTTCATATGATGGAAAAGTAAATGTGTTAAAAGATATAAATATGACAATAAAGAAAGGTGAAAAAATAGGAATTATTGGTCAGCTCGGAAGTGGAAAAACAACATTGATGCACATTCTAGCAGGTTTTTATGAAATACAAAATGGAATGTATAAAATAAATGATATTGAAAAAAATGAGATAAAACCAGAAAATATTTTTTCATTTATTGGATATGCAATGCAAAAAAATATTGTTTTAAATACAGATATAGAGGAAAATGTGGCTATGAATCAAGAAATAACACAAGAAAAAATGGAAAAAGCAATAAAACGGAGCAGATTTAGCAAAAGACTTAAAAGAAATGAATCTAGGTGTAAAGACCCATTTAAAAGAAGATGGAAAACGTTTATCAGGAGGACAAAAACAGCGTATTAATATTGCTAGAAACTTATACAATTTACGACAAGTCAATATTTTTGACGATACACTATCTGCTTTAGATGAAAAAACTAAAAGAGAAGTAATGGAAAATTTATTACGAATAGGAAAACATACAACAATGATTTTTGTATCTAATAGTGTAGAACAAATAAAAAAATTAGATAAAATATATGTCATGGAAAAACGGACAAGTGCAAGATGTGGGAACACATGGAGAACTTATGCAAAGAAATGTATTATACCAAGAATTAGCTTCTTGTGAGAAAGAAGGTGAAGAGGTATGAAACATATTTTAAGAAAATATAAAGTTACTTTTCTAATCATTACCATCATTGTGTTAGTATGTAATGTATTAAATGTATTACATCCATATATATTAAAACAAATGATAGACTTAAATTTCCATAGTCAGGATATCTTACAACAAATCACTATCTTAGTAGCCTTGTATACAATCATACATATTTTAAGAGCTGTATGTATGAATTTACAAAATATAAAAGTAAATAAAATAGTAGTAAAAATTTTAAAAGAACTTAGGCAAAATTTGCTCAAAAAAGTTTTAACAATGCCTATGAAAGTGTTTGATAAATACAATTCTAGTGATATATATACTAGATTAACAGCTGATGTTAATAATATGACAACACTTTTTACAGAAGCTATACCAGTTGTTATTAACAGTATTTTGTACATAGTGTTTATGATTATTATGATGCTTATTACAGATATACAGTTAGGAATGATAGGAACTATTACATTATTGATAATTGCAATAAATTCATTTTACTTTATTAATAAAATAAAACATATAAATGACCAAATATTAGATAAAAGAGACATAGAAAATAAAGAATATTCAGAATTATATAGAAAAAACAAACTAACCTATTTGTTTGGGTTGCAGAAACATAATGTAAAAGGATTCAATCAATTATTAGATGAAGAATTAAAATATAGAAAGAAATATATTTTCGTTGAAAGTTTTGGAGTACCTCTTACTAGATTAATAGAAGCAATAGGAATATTTATTGTTCTATATTATGCTTTAATCATGAAGCAAAGTATAAGCATTGGTAGTATATATTTAGTTGTTTCTTACATAAGAGAATGTAAAAAACCATTAGAAGATATGTTTAATCAAATACAAGAAATGCAAATTTGTATCAGTTCATACCAACGTATAAAAAAAATTCTGACAATCAAAGAAAAAGAAGAAATAAAAAAAGGAAAAGATGTAGGAGAATTACAAGGAGATATAGAATTAGAACAAGTATGTATGAATTATGGGGATAAAGAAGTATTAACAGATGTATCATTTCATATAAAAAAAGGACAAAAAGTGACAATTGTAGGTAGAACTGGCGTAGGGAAAACCACATTAACAAGTATTTTGATGAGATTGTATGACTTTAATAAAGGAAACATTCTGATAGATGGGTACCCTATTTCAAATCTTAGTATGGAATGTATTAGAAGAAATATTTCCTATATATCACAAACACCATATATATTTAAAGATACCATCAGAAATAACATTATACTAGATGATAATAAGATAACAGATGAACAAATTATCACAATTATAAAACAAATAGGTGCAAGTGACTTTATTGAAAAAACAGAAAAAGGACTTGACACACAAATTTTTCAATCTAGATTATCAAGTGGAGAATTACAAATCATTGCTTTTATTAGAGCAATCGTACATAAAACAAATATATATATATTTGATGAACCAACGGCAAATATAGATTTTAAAACAGAAAAAGTTATTCAAAATATCATCAACAATATTGCTAAAACCAGTACAGTGATTATCATAGCACATAGAAAATCCACATTGGAGAATTCGGACAAAATTATCTATTTAAAAAATGGAAAAGTAGACAAGATAGATAATAAAATTGGAGCAAAATAGAGAGGAGCATTGTTTTATCTATTTACTTAGTATAGCTAATATGCATCATGTAGATATGTTTAAGGCATTCAAGGAAAAAGAAGAAAAAAATTGTAATCGAGTATGGAAATAAGAAAACTGGATTTGCCAAATGTGTAAAATTGTTTCGCAATTATTACACGAATATAAAAAAACATTAAAAATTTATAGTAATGAAATTAGGGGTAAGAATGAAGCAAGAATTAAAACAAATTGTACAACCAATTGTAAAATGGTATCAAGAACAAGAAAAAACATTACCTTGGAAACAAGATAAAGAACCTTATCATATATGGATTTCAGAAATTATGTTACAACAAACAAGAATTGAAGCAGTTAAAAAATACTATACAAGGTTTATGAAAGAATTACCAACAATACAAAAACTAGCAATTGTACCAGAAGAAAAATTATTAAAATTGTGGGAAGGTTTAGGATATTATAGTAGAGCAAAAAATTTAAAAAAAGCAGCCATACAAGTTGAGGAAGAATATGGTGGGAAATTGCCAACCAATTATGCAGAATTATTAAAATTATCTGGAATAGGAGAATATACAGCAGGAGCCATTGCATCTATTAGTTATCAAGAAAAGGTACCAGCAGTAGATGGTAATGTACTAAGAGTAATCTCTCGTGTACTAGCAAGTAAAAAAGATGTATTATTAGCACAAACGAAAAGAGAAATGACAAAGAAGCTATTAGAAATTATGCCAGAAGAGGCGGGAGATTTTAATGAAGGATTAATGGAATTAGGAGAAAAAATTTGTATTCCCAATAGTAATCCATTATGTAAAAAATGTCCTATTCGAGAATATTGTATAGCATATAAAGAAAATTTGACAAAAGAAATACCTGTTAGAATAAAAAAGCAAAAAAGGAAAATAGAGAAAAGAACAGTTTTTATCTTAAAAAATAAAAATGAAATGGCCATTAAAAAGCGTGACAAGGAAGGAATATTAGCAAATCTGTATGAATTTCCCAATGTGATTCGGAGAAATAATAGAAGAGGATATCCCCCAAATTTTAGAAGAATGGAAAATACAATTTAAAGATTTACAGGTGAAAAAGAATGTAAAACATATATTTACACATATAGAGTGGAATATGGTTATTTATGAAATAGAAGTAAAAAACAAGAATAAAGAATGGATATGGGTGACAGAAAAACAACTGGAAAAAGAATATCCATTACCAACTGCCTTTAAAAAGTTATTAAAAGAAAAGTAAAAAAGAAACAGGTAAACAAATTATCAGAGAAATGGAAATAGTATAAAAAAAGGATAAAATAGAAAAATATTTATTGATTACTATTAAAAGCAGAAAGAGTTGCTAAAGTGTCACCAAGTTGTGTAAAAAAGGCAGCTAAAATAGCAAGTTCCTCTTGTGATTTATCTTTAGCAATTTCACAAGCAAGCAGAGAAATAAAATTAACAAAAGCACATGGGTTCATAAAACCACCTCGTATCATTATATGAAAAAAATATTGCCAATGTGATATTAAAATAGAGTTACTGTTCAGCCTTAGATTCACTCTATAGTATTTTTTACACTTTGTGTGTCGCAACCCCTATTAATAAAAAATATAAACGTAGGTTGCTCCAATCGCACTCGCTATTGCTCGTTTGATCGCTTACGCAGTGTTTCAAAATACTATAGAGTGAATCTAAGGCTGAACAGTAACTAATAAGGACTAAAAAGAGAGAAGAATATTATTAAAATAGAATTGTTATCAATAATTAATTATGATATAATCAGCTAAAAAAGAAGGAAGTAAAAAATGAAGATAGGATTTACGATTGGAAAATTTGCTCCATTACATAAAGGGCATCAATACTTAATAGAAAAAGGTATCAAGGAAATGGACAAGTTTTATGTAATTGTCTATGAAACAGATGTCATAAAAGTTCCTGTGGAGCAAAGGGCAAGATGGGTAAAAGAATTATATCCAGAAGTGAATATTTTATTAGCTAAAAATCCACCATCACAATATGGTTTAGATGAGGAAAGTATAAAAATTCAAATAGACTATTTAAAAGGAATTATAAAGGATATACCAGTAACCCATTTTTATAATAGTGAACCATATGGAAAATATGTGGCAAGAGATTTCAATATCGAAGAGGTACAAGTGGATAGATTTAGGGAAAAGTATGCCATTAGTGGAACAAAAATCAGAAAAAATTTAAATGCGAATAAAGGATATGTAGAGGATATTGTATATAAAGAATTAAATAATACGTAAAATAAGAATACTATAGAAAACACAATATATAGATAAAAAATTATGTATATATTGTGTTTTTGTATCATAAGAAAAAATTAAGAAATGCTAAAAGAATTTCATGAAATCTTAAGAAAAAATCAATAGGAAATCAATAAATATGTGTTAAACTGCTAACAGTAACAAGTTAAAAAATTATGAAGGGGAGGAATGATAAACATATGGAAACCATATTAAAATGTGAAAACTTGTGTAAAACATTTGGGAAAAAGAATATTCTAAAAAAAGTCTCTTTAGAAGTGAAACAAGGGGATATTTTAGGATTTATTGGACCAAATGGTGCACGGAAAAACAACGACTATAAAATTAATTTTAGGTTTACAAAATATTACAAGTGGAAAGGTAACCATTAATGGATATGATATTGAAAAAGAATTTACACAAGCCATTAAAAAAGTAGGTGCCATTGTTGAAAATCCAGATATGTATATGTATTTATCTGGCTATCAAAATTTACAATTAGTAGCAAATTTGTATAAAGGAATTACCAAAGAGAGAATAGAAGCGGTTGTAAAATTAGTAAAACTAGAAAATAGAATTCATGACAAAGTATCAAAATATTCTTTAGGAATGAGACAAAGATTAGGAATCGCACAAGCAATATTGCATAAACCAAACTTATTAATATTAGATGAGCCAACCAACGGATTAGACCCAGAAGGTATTAAAGAAATGAGAGAGTTGCTAGTGGAATTAGCTGAGAAGGAAAAGATGGCTATTTTAATCTCTAGTCATAATCTAGCAGAATTAGATAATTTCTGTACGAAAGTATGTATTATAAAAAATGGAGAGGTAATAGAAACAAGTGAAATTTCTGAAATTAAGAAAGAAAGTAGTCAAAACTTAAAAGTATTTGAAGTAGATGATGTCAATCTAGTTCAAAAAATCGTAAAAGACATTATCGTATTAGATAACCATACATTTAAAATAAAAGCTTCCAAAGAAGAAGTACCAGAAATTATTCAACAATTAGTAGAAAATCAAGTTAAGATTTATGAAGTAAAACAAGAGGAAAAAACACTAGAAGATGCATTTTTTGAAAAGACAGGGGGTAATGTGATTGAGTAATTTAATAAAAAATGAATTTATCAAAATATTTAAAAAGAAAACCATTTATATTACTATGTTAGTTATATTTTTATTACTAATCTTTATGAATTGTATGTTCAAATATGCTAATAGTGGAAGTGAATATAATTATTATTTATATAACGAAAACTATATACAATCATTAAAAAGTGAATTAGAAACTTTAAATCCAGAAAAAACAAGTGATGTTACTGTATATATTAATTTATTGTCAGAAATACAGTTAAGTGAAATGATGGAAGAAAATAAAGATGCGGAATGGAAATTAGCCATTATTAACGAACGAATTGCCCCATATATAACAGAAAGGAACACATATCAATATGGAGCAGAAAAGAATGAAGAACAAGTAGAAAGAATTAACCAACAAATAGATGATTTACTTGCAAAATTAGACCAAGGAGATTGGAAATATTTTACAAGAGAAGATTTAGAAAAAGCAGAACAACAAATAGAAAAATTAAACAGTCAAAAGGAGCAAACAGAAGATAAAGCAGTATTAGAAAGTATAGAAACAGAATTAAATCGTGTTGAGATAGAAAAAGAAATTGCAGAAATTCGATTAAATAAAGAGATTCCTTATGGAAATGATTTCTTAAATAGAGCAATTTCAAATTTACAAACAGCCAATAGCAATTTAGCTAACTTTAGTAATACAGAAGAATTAAGTTATCAAGAAACATTAGAGTATAATAGTTATTTAGAAGACCAAGCAGAAAGTCGATATATATTAGAAACAGGAAGAAATATTCATGAAACAGATACTTTAAAAGGAATTTTACAAAACTTTTATGCACAATTTGGAATCTTTTTAATAGTTGTTGTTGTTATGATAGCAGGAACAATTGTTAGTGAAGAATTTAATAAAGGAACAATAAAGTTGCTATTAGTGAAACCATATACAAGAAATAAAATTTTATTAGCAAAAGCAGTTACAACGTTATTTATGATTTTATTTGTTATTGTTACGACAATGATTATGCAACTCTTAATAGGTGGTGTTATTTTTGGATTTGATAGTTTAACTGAACCAGTAGTTGCCTATAATTTCCATACAAACACAATGGAAGAAATGAACATATTTGCAAATCTAGGAATGCAAACATTAGAACAATTACCAATGATTATTTTATTGACAACATTAGCATTTGCAATTAGCACAATATTTTCAAATAGTACACTCGCTATTACCATTTCTTTACTAGGATATATGGCAGCAAATATTATTAATCAACTAGCAATGGCATATAATTTGCAATTTATGAAATATTTTGTTACTATGAATTGGGATTTGAGTATGTATGCAAATGGAGCTTTACCATATATGAAAGGAATGAATATAACAATGTCAATTATCATCTGTGTGGTATATTTCCTAATAATGATGATACCAACATTTATCGTATTTAAGAAAAGAAATATTAAGAATATATAAATAAACATAAAGGTTATATATAGAAATATTTTGTATGGTATAAAATTTTAAATAAAAATAGAATTCTGAATAGAGGATTAGCCCCAGACTACGCGAGTCTGGGGCTATAACTACACCAGCGGAACAATATGCTGGCTAGGGATTTTTAGGCTTTACAACGTAATAAGGAGATATTGACTTTCCCATTAACAAAAACACCTTCTCTAGTCAAATCTTCCTTAATATTAGAAGGAAGTTGGTTTGACTGGAGAAACCGAATGGTTTTAGGCAGTCCTTCTTTTGAAATTTTTCGTTGCAAAGCTAATAAATCGTACATCGGTATGTACCTCCTTATGTAATTATTCAACTATTATTATACCACAAATTAACATAAAATGCAAAAATCAAATACATATTTTAGGGAAGAGGGATTTTCATTTATATAATTAAGAAAAAATATATAAAAACAAAACAAATTTCATATTACTTAGTTTAATGCAAAGTTATCGAAGTGTATTTTTTATTAAACAATTGCATTTTGCATGAGTATTAACTTTAACCTAAGCTATTTCTTCTCTTGTAAAATCCTAAAAAATGGTATATAGTAATAGCAAGAGGAAATTTAAAGGAGAGGGTATGCTATGAATTATCCAGAAAACTTAAAAAAAGGAGATACCATAGGAATTTGCGCGCCATCTGGTGGGGTAGCAGATGAACAAGCAATCAAAAAATTAGAATTAGCAGAAAAACAATTGCAAGAACTGGGATATAAAGTAATAGAAACAGAAAGTGTGAGAAAAGAAGAAAGAGGAAGAAGTGCATCAGGAAAACAAAGAGCAAAAGAGTTTATGGAATTATTAGAAAATAATGAAGTAAAACTAATTATTTTTGCACAAGGTGGAGACTTTTTAATAGAAATGCTAGAATATTTAGACTTTGAAAAAATAAAAACATTAAAACCAAAATGGATGCAAGGCTATTCTGATATTACAGGTATTCATTATTTATGGAATATGATGTTAGAAAGACCATCTATTTATTGCGAAAATGTGAAAGATTATGCTATGAAGCCTCTATTTAGAAATTTAACAGATGCTTTAAAAATTGCAAGTGGAGAAGAAATAGAACAAACTTCTTTTGAAAAGCATGAAGAAATTATTGATTTTAGAATAGAACAACCAGAGCAACCGCTTGAAAATCAAGAAAGTATAGAGGTACTTCCAGACAAAACAGAAGAATTACAAAAAAGTTATCATTTAACAGAGAAGACAAAGTGGATTAACTTAAAAGGAGAAGAAAAAATAGAATTCAAAGGAAGAGCAATTGGTGGTTGCTTAGATTGTATAAAAGCATTTATTGGAACCAAATATGATAATGTAAAACAATATATTGAAACATATAAAGAAGATGGAATTGTATGGTTTTTAGAAGTTTTTGAGATGAGTACACCAATCGTATATTTAACGTTATGGCAGATGAAAGAAGCAGGATATTTTAAAAATTGTAATGGGATTATATTTGGGAGACCATTATTTATTAGAAATGATTATGATACAGACTTTAATCAAACCGTAAAAGATGTCTTAGGAGATTTACAAATTCCGATTATTTGTGATGCAGACGTGGGACATGTTTCGCCACAACTGGCAATGGTAAATGGAGCAATATTAGAAATTACTTCTCAAGAGGGAAAAGGAAAAGTGAAAACCATATTACAATAGATGAATACATAAAGATGTCACCAAAAAAGAATAAAAAATATAGTATAAAGAATAAAAAGAATCAGAAAGAGAATATAATGGAAGAGAAAGGAAAGGGAATCAATATGAAAGTATTATTAGTAAATGGTGGACCACATAAAGAAGGTTGTACATATACAGCATTAAAGGAAGTTGAAAAACAATTACAAAAAAACGGAATAGAAACAGAAATCTTTTGGGTAGGCGTAAAAGCAATTGCTGGTTGTATTGGATGTGGTAATTGTAAAAATACAGGAAAATGTTTTATAGATGACAAGGTTAATGAATTTATAGAAAAAGCAAAAAGAGCAGATGGATTTGTATTTGGAACACCAGTACATTTTGCATCAGCAACAGGAGCCATTACTTCATTTATGGATAGAGTTTTTTATGCAGGAAAACCTATTTTTCAAAATAAATTAGGTGCCTGTGTGGTAAGTTGTAGAAGAGGTGGTGCGACTGCAACATTTGACCAATTAAACAAGTATTTTACCATTAATAATATGCCAATAGTATCATCACAATATTGGAATATGGTACATGGAAATACCCCTGATGAAGTTTTAAGAGATGAAGAAGGTATGCAAACAATGAGAACATTGGGAAATAATATGGCATGGTTATTAAAATGTATAGAGCAAGGCGAAAAAGCAGGAATACAACTACCTGAAAGAGAAGAACCAATCAAAACAAATTATATTAGGTAAAATACAAAAATAAGAGGGAAAAAGAAATGAATACAGAGGGAGCCATTGGAATATTTGATTCAGGGATTGGAGGATTTACTGTATTAAAAGAGATAATAAAGGTATTACCAAATGAAAATTATATATATTATAGTGACTCTAAAAACAATCCGTATGGAGATAAAAGTGATAAACAGATTAATGCATTATGTGAAAATATAGTCAATCTATTGATTGAACAAAAGTGTAAAATCATTGTGATTGCATGTAATACAGCAAGTGCAAAATCTGTACAATATTTAAGAAAAAAATATACACATATTCCTTTTATTGCGATTGAACCAGCCTATAAAATGGTATATGATTATGCATATGATGAGTCAACATTAGTTATGGCAACAAAAGGAACAATTGAAAGTGAAAAATTCAATTTGTTATATCACATGTATAATAATCATAAAACAATTTTATTTCCATGTGTTGGACTAGCAGATTTAATAGAAGAAGGAAACAGTAGCAAAATTAAGATATATTTAAAACAATATTTAGAACCATATAAAGGAAAAATACGAAATGTGGTACTAGGATGTACCCACTATCCGTTGATACAGCATGAAATAGAAGAAACATTAGGACAAGTTCACTTTTTTAATGGAGCACCATATTTAGCTACTCATTTAAAAAATGTATTACAAGAAAAGAACTTGGTTAATCACCAACAAAAAAAAGGTACAATACAATTTATAGATTCATCAAATGATAAACAAAAGAAAAACAGATTTTTTGAAATATTAAAAGAAATTTAGAGTATGATAAAGTGAAAATAGATTTTTACTTTATTGTTCTGAAAGCTTGTAAAACAAGGAAGGAAAGAAGTAATATATGAAAATATTAAGAAATGAATTAAAAAATGATTTACACATTCGAACACAAAAAGACTTTCCACAAGAAGGAATAGAATTTATTGACATTATGCCATTAATTATTAAAAAAGAAACATTTAAAGAAATTGTTGATAGATTTGTAGAAGAAATAAAAAATAAAAATATAGAATATATCGTGGGTGCAGAAGCAAGAGGATTTACCATAGGGGCAGCAGTAGCAAGTCAATTAGATATTGGTTTTATACCAGTTAGAAAAGCGGGAAAATTACCGCCAACAACAGTAGAAAAGCAATTTTCTTATGAGAAAGAATATGGAAAAGACAAAATGGAATTACCCAAATTAGTAAATGAAGAATATACAGGAAAAAGGTTATATATCATAGATGACATATATGCCACAGGAAATACGATGAAAGCGATAAAGCAAGCAATAGAAGATGTAGGAGGAATTGTAGTAGGACAAGGTGTTATTATGAATATAAAAGAGCTAAATGATGCAATAGATGTGTATTCATTGGTAGATATTAATGAAAACTAGAAATGGAAAAGTAAATTAATTTAAAATCGTAATAAGAAAAGCGTGTGCTTATGTGGTCAAAATAAAAGTGATTTTCCCTATACAATAAAAAATCATAAATGTAGTGTTAAAAAAGGCAAAAAATGCAAAGGAAATAGGAAAACATATTCTTATTCCTTTGCATTTTTATTATAAATAAAATATATTAAAACTATCTTTATAAATATTTTTTTAGTCTTTCAACATTATTTTCTTGAAATTGAATAAAGTTGGTTAAAATATTTTTTATAGAATCTGTAGTCTCAGGATTATGATTTAATAATTTAACACCTTCAATAATTCCCATATTTGTTCCTTTTAGTAGCATTTCAGCAATTTTAGAATCAGAATTATCTGTTAAAGTACTCATTTGAATATCAAACCATCCCATCATTTTTTGGGCAGGGTTTAATTCTTTAGGAAACTCTTCATATTTTCCAAGTTCTGCATTGACATCATTTAAAATAGCATTATATTGATTATATTCAGATTGTAAATCATCTTTTAATTGCTCATCTGTTACTTTTTCTGCAATAGAAGAAATAGAATCCATTCCCATTTTAATCCCTTTATTTATTTCATTTAAAATATATTCTGGTCGATTCATTTTTACCTCCTGAATTTTTATAAAATATCCTAAGTATTTATAAAAAATTTTATTTGTATATACTTCTAATGTTATTATGTACAAATATATAAAAAATATGAATATAAAATTAGAATTGAATAAAAAAATAAAAAAGGGAAAAAATGTGTATATAAGATTAAAAAAGGAGTGAAAAAAATGGAAGAAATGGTAAATAAGCTAAATCAATTTTTAGCAGACTTAAATGTATTTTATAGAAAATTACAAAATTATCATTGGAATGTAAAAGGAAAAAATTTCTTTATATTACATGAAAAATTAGAAGAATATTATGACAAAATTAATGAAGAAATTGATGAAATTGCAGAGCATATTCTAACACTTGATAAACAACCACTAGGAACAATGAAAGACTATTTAGAAAAAACTTGTATAGAAGAAGCACAAAATGCAAAAATTGAAGGAGAAATTGTATTAGATAAAGTATTAAAAGATTTTGAAACTTTGTTACAAAAATCAATTGCTATAAAAAAATTAGCAGATGAACATCATATTTATGCAACATCTAGTTTAATTGATAATTATATCGTAGAGTATAGCAAAGTTATATGGATGCTAAAACAACATAAGTAAAATAGATTAATACGAATCAATTTTTCAAGACAATCTTAATTTTAGAATTACAAAAAAAAGAAAAAATGTTCGCAAAAAGTATTGACAACTTTAAAAATTGTAGATACAATAAAGGCGAACATTTTTTTAGTGTAAAATAAAAAGAAAGTAGAGGAATAGGTTATGATATCATCTTTACATATTAGAAATATAGGGATCATAGAAGATTTGAGTATAGATTTTAATAAAGGATTAAATGTATTAACAGGAGAAACAGGAGCAGGAAAAACCTTAATTATTGACTCTCTTCAAATTATATCAGGTGGAAGATTTTCGAAAGAAATGATAAGAAAAGGAGAGACAAATTCTTTTGTTGAACTTTGTTTGTATTGTCCAGAAAATGAGCAATCCATAGAAGGTAATATCATTATTTCCAGAGAAATTCATGTCAATGGAAAAAATATGTGTAAAATTAATGGAAGAATGGTAACAGTTAATGAGTTAAAAGAGTTTATGAAACAATTTATAGAAATTCATGGGCAAAATGATAACCAAAACTTGTTAGATTGTAAATTACATTTACATTATTTAGATGGGTTTATAGGAAGAGAAAATCTAGAAAAAGATATGGAAACATATAAAACCTTATATAAGCGTTATTTAGAAATTCTTGGAGAACTAAAACACAATTATGGAGATGATAAAGAAAGACAAAGAAAATTAGATTTGTTAAGATATCAAACAGAAGAAATAGAACAAGCAAAACTAAAAGAAGATGAAGAAGAAACATTAGAAGAAAAAAGAAACCTATTTTTAAATGCAGAAAAAATTGTAGACAATTTAAATGAAGCAGATGGTCTATTATCTGAAAATACAATTGATAGTTTAAGCATGGCAATACGAGCATTAGAAAAGATAGAAAGAATTGACAAAAAATATGAAACAGTCAATAATCGTTTAAAAAGTTCATATTATGAATTACAAGAATTAGCAAGAGACATTAATGGGTACAAAGAAGAGATATATTTTGATGAGCAAGAAAGGAATGAAATAGAAGAAAGATTAGATGTTTTACACACATTAAAAAGAAAATATGGAAATAGTATACAAGAAATATTAGCATATGATAAACAAATACAAGAAGAAATTACACATATAGAAAATTTAGAAGAATATAATCAGGGATTAAAAACAGAACTAGAAAAAATACAAAAAGAAATGAATACATTAGGAAATACAATTCATCTTATCAGAACAAAGTATGCTAAAAAATTAAGTGAATGTATAAACCAAGAACTAGTTGATTTAGAAATGAAAAATGCGAAAATTGATGTAAAAGTAGAATACAAAGAAGAAGAATTTTTCAAAACAGGTAAAGATATTGTCAAATTTTATATCACAACAAACTTGGGAGAAGATGAAAAAGAATTATCAAAAATAGCATCAGGAGGAGAGATGTCTAGAACTATGTTAGCAATTAAAAATGTATTGGCAGACAGTGACCAGATACCTGTATTAGTATTTGATGAAATTGACACAGGGATTAGTGGGAAAGCTGCAAATGCGGTAGCAAGCAAATTAAAATCAATCGCTAAAAAACATCAAGTTATGTGTATATCTCATCTACCAAATATTGCAGCAATTGCAGATTATAACTATTTTATTAGTAAAAATGTAAAGGAAGAAAGAACCAAAACACAAATTAAATTGCTAAAAGAAAATGAAGTAATAGAAGAAATTGCGAGAATTTCTTCAGGAGAAATTAATGAAGTGACATTACAATATGCATATGAATTAAGGAATAAAAAAGCAAGTTAATTAGAGGTATATAATAGAATGTAAGAAGCAGGAAGCTATTAAAGGATATAGTTTCCTAATTTTATATGCGTAAAATTAGTGCCTAACAATGACGCAGGCTTTAAAATGTTATGAATAGAGAAAATGTTTTAAAAAGCCAGCTATTGTTCTATATTAGAAAGTGATGTTGACTTTCTAATATAGAATACATTGTTACAAATTTTACTTTAGTAAAATTTATTAATGAGTATAAATTTCATAAAATTGTCAAAAATGTATATAGATGTCATTAGAATATTTAGGAGAGCAGAATAGCTCAAAGGAAGGAGATTTTATGAAGAAAAATGTATTAATCAAAAGTGTAGAGGCAATTGAAATATTAGATTCTAGAGGGAATCCTACATTACAAGTAGAAGTTCTAACAGAAGAAGGAATATGTGGGATGGCACAAGTTCCATCAGGGGCTTCCACAGGAAGTTTTGAAGCAGTAGAGTTACGAGATGGGGAAAAAAATCGTTATCAAGGAAAGGGAGTAACAAAAGCAGTTGAAAATGTTAATAAAAAAATTAGTAAAAAAATAATGGGAATGAATGTATTTGAACAGAGAAAAATAGACGAAGAGATGATACGATTAGATGATACATTAAATAAATCTAATTTAGGAGCAAATGCGATTTTAGGTGTTTCTTTAGCCGTAGCAAAAGCAGCAAGTAATACATTAGGGATGGAATTATATAGATATATAGGAGGGATTCATGCAAAAGAATTACCAGTTCCTATGATGAATATATTAAATGGAGGAAAACATTCAGAAAATAATATTAGCATACAAGAATTTATGATTATGCCGATTGGAGATATTACATTTGCTGAAAGATTACGAAGAGGTGCAGAGATTTATCATACATTAAAAAATGTATTGAAACAAAAAGGATATGCTGTGGGAGTTGGCGATGAGGGAGGATTTGCTCCCAATTTAGAAAATGAGGAAATGGCATTAGATGTGATTATAGAGGCTATCAAAACAGCAGGATATGAACCAGGAAAAGAAATTGTGTTGGCATTAGATGTAGCAAGTACAGAAATGAAGGAAGAGGCCAAGAAAATTGGAAAAGATGGATATTATTTTTGGAAAACAGATATGTTAAAAAGTAATGAAGAAATGATAGACTATTTAGTAAACTTATGTGATAAATACCCAATTGTTTCCATAGAAGATGGATTAGCAGAAGAGGACTGGGATAATTGGCAGATATTAACCCAAAAACTAGGAAATAGAATACAGCTAGTTGGTGATGATTTATTTGTAACCAATATGTCAAGATTAAAAAGAGGAATTGATAAAAAAGTAGCAAATGCGATTTTAATTAAGCCAAACCAAATTGGAACATTAACAGAAACATTAGATACCATTCAAATGGCAAAAGCAAATGGATATAAGACGATCATTTCTCACAGATCTGGAGAAACAGAAGATACTACAATTGCAGATATAGCTGTGGGAATCAATGGGATGCAAATAAAAACAGGAGCGCCTTGTAGAACAGATAGAGTAGCAAAATATAATCGATTGTTAAGAATTGAAAAAGATATATAATATATAAAAGAGAAATTTCATAGTATTCTTCAATCATTTAGATAATGATATACATAAAAATATGTCA
Organism: uncultured Clostridia bacterium; assembly: GCA_944390535.1. Classification (GTDB taxonomy): domain Bacteria; phylum Bacillota; class Clostridia; order TANB77; family CAG-508; genus CAG-269. The sequence continues at coordinate 25,786 of CALXQV010000004.1, forward strand.
TTATCTTTTTTCTATGTATTGATTTTTATTTCATATTCATTTAAAATTTTGATATAAGATAGGTAAATAATATTTACAAGATAGGAAGAAATTTGATGGATGAAATAGAAAAAGATATCATACAATTAACAGATGAAGAAAAAAAGAAAAGGTTAGAATACGAAACTAACCCATATTATATAAAAATACTAATAATGCATTTAGAAAAAGATGAAGATAAAGTATCGATGCAGGATAAACTAATAGAGAAGTATAAAGAAGAAAGATATAAAGAAGCAAGATATAAAATAGAAAGATATAAAATAGATATTTGGTGTAGTTTACAATCAGATGATTTGAAACTAGAGTTGCTTGAAACAATGGAAAATAGTGATGACTTAGGAACACTGTTTAACAAAGCGAAACTTATTAAAGCAATACAGGATGATGATAAAAAGATTTTAGCTATGAAGCAACATATTAGAAACTCTACATTTCGATTAGAAATCATGCAAACACTTCAATCTAATCAGAAAAAAATACACAATTTATTTTTAATCACAGATGATTTTGACAAAAAGACTTTATTAGAAGAGTTAAAAATTGAAACAGATGAGCAGAGATGGGAAGTTGCCAAAGCCTTTAAGGCAGATAATAACAAATTCATATACATTCGAGAAATGAATGAAGAAAATAGAGAAAAGTCTTTAGAACTCGTGACTGATAATGCCGTAAAAAAGGACATTATTTTAACGTTATCACAGGAAAAAAGGTTAGAACACATAGAAGCGATAAGTGCAAATTCTTTTCAATATAAAGAAGAAATCGTAGATTCTGTTGAAAATGATGAAATAAAGAAAAAATACTTAGAGAAGGCAGAAGACCAGGAAGTCATAACAAAAGTTCTTATGTGTATAGAAGATGATACATATAAATTGGAACAAATAGAAGAGTTGGTAGAAGAAGAATCCAATAGAGCTTTAGTTATTACATCACTAAAAGATGATGAAACAAAATTAAGAGAATTAAACAAGTTATTAGATAAAGATAATCAAACCATTGTAAAAATGTCTTGCCAAGATACTAAAGTATTAAGAAAAAACTTTTTGAAACGAAAAAGAAGATATAAGCAAATGGGATTAGATAAAGAGATAACCATCGGAATAGAAATTGAAACAGAAGGAGAAAGAGCAGAAATATTAAGAAAATTAAAATATTTTCTTAAGGCACCAGGAAAACCAAGCAGAAGATGGGAAACAAAAGGAGAAATGAGTTTATCCAATAAAGATGGGGTAGAAGTAGTATCTCCTGTATTAACAGATACGAAAGAAGATGTAGAAGAAATATATATGACATGTGAAATGTTGAAACAAGTAGGACAAGAAGCAAATGAAAAATGTGGGGCACATGTTCATATAGGAGCAGAGTATTTAAAAAGTAAACAAGCATATGTAAATTTACTAGAAATGTGGGGGAATACAGAAAGAATCATGTATATCATTAGTAATGAACCAGAATCGATACCAAGAGGAGTCACAAGTACACATGCAGAACCCATATCATATAAATTTAATAGAGCAATAGAAGAAGGAAAAATAGAATTAAGAGAGGAAGAAGATTTAGAAGCTTTTATTCCTGAATTACAAATGGTGCAAGATAATAGAGAAAGGGGCTTGAATTTATTAAATATAAACCATGAAAAAATACAATTGAATTTCGAATAGCAAATGGAACCATTAATCCAGATGTTTGGATTGAAAATATACGATTATTTGGAAGAATTGTACAGAAATCACAAGAATTAGCAGAAATTCAAAGAAAAGGAAGTATAATAGAAGAAGAAAAACAGAAATTAGAATTCATGGAGGCTTTGAAAAAAGATATTCCTGATAAAGAAAAGCTAGAAATTTTACTAGAAATTTTATTTGAGGAAGAAGAAAAAGAAATATATAGAAAGCGATACCTAGAAAATGATAGGATTTTAAGATACTATCAATATGAAAATTTTCCTTTTATTGATAAAGATTTCAAAAAAGTCGATTTTAAACATAAAAAAGAAGAATTTCATGAAATAGCCCTGCAGGAACGATATAGTGAAGTTGCTGAAGCAATGGGAGAAACAACAGAATATTTAACGCAAAGGTATAGAAATAATGAAGAAAAAAGAGGGGAGGAAAAATAATCGAAAATGGTTAGTCAAGAATACCGAGAAGCAATTGTAGAGGTATTAGAAATATTGAGATATTCTGATAAAGAAATAACTGAAAAAATACCCAAAAGTTTATTGGCATTTTGGGAAAGAAATCAGTCAGATACATATACACCTAATATAAATCATGAGCAAAAATTACAAGAAATGAATTTAAAACCAAAAACAAAAGCAATATTAACCATGCTTTACATAAATTATGTATGTAATGAAGAAGAAAAAAGACAAGTACAAATTTTTTTAAAGGAAAATGAAGAAAGATACCAAAATCATTTAAAGGAAAAGTATAATGAGAATCTATTATTTAAGAAAAAAGAACGAATAAAACAACAAAGTATAAAAAATGAAACAGCAATGATTTCATATGAACCATCTTGGATTGAGAAAATAAAAAGATATATAAAAAATAAATGGAAATAAGAAAGTTAAGATAAAGCTTCATACTGTTTTATATACAAGGACAAATCTCGCTTCGCGAGAACTTTTACTCTACTTTTCTAATTTAACTATATATATATTTAAGTTCTCAAAGAAGCGTAAAGATTTGTCGACGCGAAAAATTGCATAGCAATTTTTCTGTGCAATGTTGTTTTTTGTTGAATAGGAAAAAGCAATTTTTCCTATTCAATAAAAAACCGCCCAAAAGGATTTTCCTTTTGGGCATCAATATTTTATTGTTTCATATTTTTATTTGTAACAGCTAACTTAATAACAGAATAGATAAATAATCCAGCACCGATTGCAAACAAGGCAATCATGATTGGAGTACCAGCTGCTGGTAAAACAACAGGTGGTTCTGTAAGTTTTAATTTTGGAGTTACATCAGAAGTATCTTCTATTGTTTCACCATTAAAATTTGTATAAGAAATATCGACTTTTTCGTTTGTATCTAAAATTTTACCAACAATACTGTTATCAAAATCTTTTTTCAATTTCAATATATATTGTACAGTAGCTGTTTCTCCAGGTTTTAATTCAGAAACATTCCAAGTAATAGAATGATTTTCAGTATTTACTTTTGTTGAAATAGTCCCAATAGTTGGTTCTGTTACATAAGCAAATTCGAAATTATCAATGATTTCTTGAGGGAAATAGTCTGTAACAACAATGTCTGTTAAAATTTGTTCAACTGGTAATAAATCATTGTAAATATCATTGGTAATTGTTTGCTCAATTTCATTATCTTGAATATAATAAAATTTACCAACGGTTGGATTAGTTACTGTACCGAAAACTTCTTCAATAATGTCTGCATAAGTTTTATCATTTCTTGTTCCAGGAGTGGAATCAGGATTAGAAATACCAGTAAGCATTGTAATAACATTGTATCCAGCAGTTTTTAGAGATTGTAATTCAGTATTTGTTTTTTGAATGACATCATCTGAAAAATACACACCATCATAATCTAAAGCAACATTTGGAACACCATCTGTTAAAACAATTACATATTTGTTATTATCTTCTTCTGTAAAATATTGACTTGCAAGGTTTAATCCTGCTTGTAAATCTGTTCTAGGTCCAGTATATTGAATGTTTGAAATGGCAGATACTAAGGATTGTGAGTCTGATGACAAATTAGAAACTAAAGTGGCATCTTCAAGAGTTCCTTCTTTAGAAACATCTACATTTGTTGAGAAACTAACAATTCCTACTTTCAAATCATCATTATCTTTTAAAATCGCGTTTATAAAAGTATTGGCAGATTGAATAACCAAATCTTTTCTAGTGGTCGTTCCTTCAACAGTGTTTTCCATACTTTGTGAGTTGTCAATAACTAACATAATTTCACCAGTTGGTTGTAAATAGGCTTCTTCATTGCTTACTTGTAATTGAAGAGTAACCTCTTTATTATTTAAATTCTTTTCAATTAATCTTTTTTCAAATTTTGAATTTTCTCCAATCTCTATTGTACAAACAGGTTCTTCAACAACTGTCATGGTAACTGTATCATAAGATGCTAAAGAAATGTTTGTAACTAAAATTAGAATTAAAAATAAGGTAATTAAGACACTTTTTTTCATACAAAATCCTCCCATAATGTATTTTTATATATATTGTAACACAAGAAATAAAAAATACAACAAAGTTGTAGAAAAAAACGAAAAAATATGATAAAATGGAACAGGCAAATAAAAATAAAAGGTGATAATATGTTAGAAAATATAAACTCTCCAGAAGATTTAAAAAAATTGAACATTCTAGAAGAACAAAAATTAGCAGAAGAAATTAGAAAATACATATTAGAAATCGTAGCAAAAAATGGTGGCCATTTAGCTTCAAATTTAGGAGTAGTGGAATTAACTTTGGCACTACATAATGTATTTGATTTTAAAAAAGATAAAATTGTATGGGATGTAGGACATCAAACCTATGTACATAAAATTTTAACAGGAAGAAGAGAGCAATTAAAAACATTAAGGACCTTAAATGGTATAGCTGGTTTTCCAAAAACAAATGAATCGCCATATGACTTTTTTAATACAGGACATAGCAGTACTTCCATATCAGCAGCACTAGGAATGGCAAGAGCAAGAGATTTAAAACAAGAAAATTATTCTGTACTAGCCGTGATTGGTGATGGTGCTATGACAGGAGGTATGGCATTAGAAGCATTAAATGATGTGGGATATAGTAAAACAAAGATGACCATTATTTTAAATGATAATGAAATGAGTATATCACCTAATATTGGTGGTTTAAATATGCTATTAAGTAAATTAAGAACCAAAAAGATGTATACGAGATCAAATGTCATTGTAAAGAAAAGAATTAGCAAAATACCAGTTATAGGAAAACCAATTGTCAAAATGGTACAAACAGTAAAAAGGAGTATCAAACAATTAATTATACCAAAAATGTTTTTTGAAGATATTGGATTTACCTATTTAGGACCAGTTGATGGACATAATTTAGAAGAACTACAAAGTATTTTGACATTGAGTAAACAAATTGATAATCCAGTATTAATTCATGTATTAACTAAAAAAGGAAAAGGATATGAGATTGCAGAAAAAAATCCAGATAAATTTCATGCAACAGGACCTTTTGATATTGAAACAGGGAAAAGTAAAAAAGAAAAAGGAAAAGATTATTCTAAAGTATTTGGAGATAAATTAGTTGAATTAGCAAAGGAAAATGAAAAGATTGTAGCCATTACAGCTTCTATGAAAGATGGAACAGGACTAACAGCCTTTAGTAAAGCATTTCCCAACCGATTTTTTGATATTGGAATTGCAGAGCAACATGCATTAGGCTTGGCAGCTGGTATGGCAATCGATGGAATGATACCAGTTGTGCCGATTTATTCATCATTTTATCAAAGGGCATATGACCAAGTGATTCATGATATTGCACTTCAAAATTTACCAGTTATCATGTGTGTAGATAGAGCAGGTATTGTCGGAGCAGATGGAGAAACACATCAAGGAACTTTAGATATGGCATTTTTTAGATTAGTTCCCAATTTGACAATTTTAGCACCGAAAGATTTTCAAGAATTAAAAGATATGTTAGCATTTGCAGTAGAATTGAAAAAGCCAGTTGTCATTCGATATCCAAGAGGGGGAGAAGATAAAGAACCTTTTGAGAAACATGAAGAAATTAAAGAAGGAAAAGCAGAAATTTTAAAAGAGGGAAAAGATATATCTATATTTACTATTGGAAAAACTGTAGCAAGAGGAATAAAAATTGCGAAAAAACTTCAAAATATAAATGTAGATGCAGAGGTAATGAATGTTCGATTTTTAAAACCGCTAGATGTAGCTACATTAAAAACATCAATAGAAAAAACAAAAAAAGTGATAACACTAGAAGATGGAACGATTATAAATGGCTTAGGTACAGCAATAAAAGAAATGATAATAGAAAATCATTTAGAAGATATAGAAATGAAAGCTTATGCATATCCAGATGAATTTATTAGGCATGGAAGTGTGGAAGAATTAGAAAAGATATATCATTTAGATGAGGCATATATAGTAGAGGATATTCAAAGATTGATGAGATTAAATGTAAATGAAGAACACAAAAACGAAGAGGGAATCATAGATAAACATGTAGAAAAACTGGAAGAAGAAAACACAAGCCATTCGCAAGAAGAAAGCCTTATGGTATAAAGGTAGAAAAGAATATAATAGGAGAGAAAAACATAAATGAATAAGCAGGAATTGTTAAAAGATTATAAAAAACAAGAAGATAAATTATGTTTGTCACAAGTATTAGATAAAATTGAAATGACAGCTAAAAGAGAAAAAATAGAATATACAGATTTTTTAGACATGTATCAAGTTTCTTTAGTAGAAAACTTTTTAAGAAAGATACAATTTAAAAATTTTCAATTGTATGGTGGATATGAAGATGCAGAGAGAAAAGTACTCATTACATTTCCTGAAAAGTTTAATGATAAAATGTTAGAAAAAAATTATGATAAAATTTTAAAAGTTGTTAGAATACAATTACCAGAAGAGGAAAAAGGAAAATATTCACATAGAAACTATTTAGGTGGAATTGTTAAATTAGGTTTAAAAAGGGAAAAAGTAGGAGATATTCTTGTAGGCGAAGAAGGGGGAGATATCATAACGGTCAGTGATTTTGCAGAAGTCTTAAAAGCCCAATTACCATCACTTACAAGATTTGAAAATGCGAAGATTGAAGTAGAAGCAATACAAAATGTAAGAAAATTAGAAATAAAAGTAGAAGAAGTAAGTATTATTGTTCCTTCATTACGATTAGATAATATTGTATCAGACTTAGCAAGGACATCTAGAAGTAAAGCATCAGAAATCATTGCACAAGAAAGGGTTTTTGTAAATGGACAAAATGAAACAAAAAATTCGAAACAAGTAAAATGTGGAGATATAATAACAATTAGAGGAAAAGGTAGATTTATCATTAAAGAATTTACAGGAACAACAAGAAGCGGAAGAACAGTGGTATTAGTAGAAAAATATGTATAAAAATGTGATAAATTGTTTGGAAATGAAATAGCAGACTTTAAATGAAATATTATGAAGATATATTCATTTATGGTCTGTTTTTTTGTTGAATAGGAAAATTGCTTTTTCCTATTCAAGAATATCGCTTCGCTCTAACGATTGCACACAAATTTTACTTGCGTAAAATTTGGCGCCGAACAATAACGCAGGCTTTAAAATATTATGAATAGAGAAAATGTTTAAGAAAGCCCGCTATTGTTCTGTATGAAAAATATTATACCATATTACAAAATTTATAGATAAGTTAAAAGCTGTTGAAAAACAAGCATCAGAAATTGTTGAATAAAAAACAAAAAAATTCCTAGATTTCAGTACTCTAAGAACATACATTTCCTTTAAATGTATTGCTATTAAAGCTTTTCACCTTTTTATTACAAAAAGATATTCTTTCTATTTTAAAAAAAATTTACCTATATTTTTCCAATCTTTTTTATTTATTTTTATTGACTTCACTATATTTTATTGTTAAAATTCAGTTATATAAAATGTTCTTAGAGTACTGAAATCTAAGTAAAAAAACAAGAAATAACAAACTATAACATATTGAATTAATACATAAAAACAGATATAATAAAAATAGGACAAAAGAAAGTAAAAAACAAAAAACAATAGAAAAGGAAGAGGGAAAAAAGAAAGAAGAAAAGGGAAAAAGAATAATAAAAGAAAACAAAGGAATTACCTTAATAGCATTAGTAATTACAGTAATAGTGATATTGATATTAGTAGGAATAAGTATTGCAACATTTATCCCAGGAGGGCTAATGGATAAGGCAATAAGATCAAAATTTGTCAGTAATTATAAAACAATAGAAGAAGGGGTATATCTATATAAAGCGGGAAAAGAAATAGAAGAATATACAGAAGA
>CALXQV010000005.1 GCA_944390535.1 uncultured Clostridia bacterium
GTCGACTAGAAAAAATAGAAAATACGATTGAAGAAATATATCAAGATAAAATAAATAAAATAATACAAATCGAAGACTTTAAAGCTATTTATGAAAAAAAACAGAAAGAACGAAATAAAATTTTAAACGAAATAAAAAACATAGAAAAAGAACTAGAAGAGACGAATCAAAAATCTCCCAAAATTAATTTTAAAGAAATAAAACAAATTGCAAATGAGTTCTTAAACATGGAAAAGCCAAATAAAATGATATTAGAAAAGTTAATTAAAAAAATAGAATTTGATAAAGAAAGAAACATAAAAATTAAATTTACATTTCAAAGCAATTAATAACAAAAAAATTATAATACTATAAATACTAATGCGAATATAAAATAAATACATATCCATGCAAAATGAAGCGGTAAAAATCGCTAAAAAATAGACATTAAAAAGTTAGGAAATCATACAGTGAATCATAAAAGTATGCCAAGCTTAACAGAAGAAGAAATAAAAAAAGAAATAATGGATTTACACAAGAGTGTATATGAAAAATTTGGATATGAAATGAAATATATAAGACCACCAAAAGGAGAATTTAGTGAAAAGTCATTACTTGTTACCAATTCATTAGGATATAAAACAGTTATGTGGTCATTTGCTTATGAGGATTGGAACGAAGAAAAACAACCAGACGAAGAAAAAGCAAAAGAAAAAATACTCAATAATCTTCATAATGGAGAAATTATGTTGTTACATGGGAACTCAAAAACAAATACGAATATTTTAGACAGTGTCATAAAAGAAGCAAAAAATATGGGATATGTGTTTAAATCTCTAGACGAATTTGAAAAGTAAAAGAGAAATTAGGAGCGAATCGGGAATTTGGGGACGGACTCATTTTTCCCTTTTCTAAAATGAATAATAGAAAAATTGAAAAAGGGAAAAATGAGTCCGTCCCCAAATTCCCTTTTAGGAAGGAATGATTATAAAAGTGAGAAAAAATAGAATACAAAAATTAAATAAATTATTAGAAATTCCAGAAGAAGTGTATTCAGATGTTCCTAAAATTTCTATAATCGGATTTGATGAAATGATTATAGAAAACTATAAAGGTATATTAGAGTATGAAGAGTTTTTTATCAGGATTAGTACATATAAAGGTTTGATTAGCATTAACGGATATAATTTGAATTTAGAAACAATGACAAATGATGATATACGTGTTACAGGAAAAATTGAAAGTTTCGATTTTGAAAGAATAACAGATTAGATATAAGGAGAGACACATGATTATTAAGAAAATCATTAATTACCTATATGGTTATTTACGAATTGTAGTAGAAGGATATTATATTGAAAGATTTATTAATATTTGTAGAAATCGACAGTATATGATGTGGAATATAAAAAAAGTAAATGATATAAACATAGCATTAAACATAGAAATAAAGCATTTTAGAGAAATTTGTAAAATAGCGAAAAAAACACAATGTAAAGTAAGAATAAAGGCAAAGAAAGGACTGCCTTTTCTTCTTCATAAATATAAAAAGCGAAAATTATTTGCCTTATGTTTAGTTCTAATTCTTTTTATTATCTTTATCAGCTCGCAGTTTGTATGGAATATAGAAATTGTAGAAGAAAATGGATTAGCAATTGAAAATATCATGGAAGATATTCAAGATGCAGGATTAAAAATGGGAACATTAAAAAAAGATATCAATACAAAAGAAATTATTAACAAAGTAAGATTAGAAAGAGATGATATCGCATGGATAGGAATTGAACTAAAAGGAACAAATGCCATTGTTAAATTAGTAAAAGCAGAGAAGAAACCAGATATCATCGATGAAGACGAGTACTGTAATATTGTTTCAGACAAAAATGGAGTAATTACAAAAATTAATGCGCAAGATGGAACAGCAAATGTGAAAGTAGGAGATACAGTTAGTGTAGGGGATGTATTAATTAATGGATGGATGGAAGGAAAATATACAGGAATTCGTTATGTCCATGCAAAGGGAGAAATAGAAGCAAGAGTCTGGTATACGATGAATAAGACAATTGACTACAAGACTACGGAAAAGCAGTATACAGAAAATGTGGAGACAAATTATGGAGTGAAAATGAATAATTTTAAAATAAATTTCCCGAAAGGGGTTTCAAAATTTAATTTTTATGATACAATAGAAACTGAAAATAAAATAAAGCTATTTTCAAATTTCTATTTGCCGATTTCCGTAGTAAAAACGACATATCAAGAATATGAAGAAATAGAAAAGACATATTCTGTTGAAGAAGCAAAAAACTTAGGGATACAAGAAATAGAAGAGGAATTGGAAAAACAAATAGAACATAAAGAAAATATTGTAAATAAAAATATAAACACATATGAACATGAAAATAGTATAGATATTTATGTTACATATGAGGTGCTAGAGACAATTGGGACAAATGAAAAAATTGTGTTTTGAAGGGATGATATAAATGGAAGAAAAAAGTTTGAGAATTACAGGAACAGATAAAACATTTTTTAATAAAATTACAAAAACTTTAACGAAAATGTTAATACCAACAAAAATTGGGATTAATGGGATGTTAATTTCAATAAAAAGAAATAGTCTATTAAAAGCATTTGAGACATATGAAAATAGTGGAGAAAATTATAACAAGGAAGAAGCTGAAAAAAAATACGATACAGCATATGAAGCCTATTTAGAAGCATTAGATAAATATGTTATGGATTCCATTTATAAAAAGGTAAAAAATAATACAGCTTCAGATTTTGAAAAAGAAGCATTATCTAAATATTATGAAGTGACGAGCTTAAAAGAAAATGAGTTTGTAGAATATAAAAATCGAAAACAAAAATATTTATTAGAATTAGATAATGATGGTGTTCAATTATCAGGAAAAGAGAAACTTATCGAAAGATACAACCAATTTTATGTTTCAAAAATGGATATGTTATATAAAGGAATTTTAAAAAATTACTCAATAAAATTAGCAGACACAATGAATACCTATGAAACATCAAAAGAATGGATATATACAAAAATATTTTACACATTAGAAGAATACATACAAAATATTTTAGCTTTAAAAATCAGAATTGGAAATGATACTGTTGCAAAAGATGTGAAAAAAGAGTATGAAAATTATGAAACATATACAGTAGGAAAATTGGATACAAAAGATAATATAGAGAAAAACGTTATATTACTAAGTATCAGCAGAAAATTATTCACACATAGTTTGCCACTAATTGTTGCTATTCAATGCTATGAAAAGGTCTTAAAAGACGCAAGAATTTTACTTCAAGATACTAAGATAGCAACAAAGAGAGAAAAAGCGTATAGTATGTTAATCAATTTATTTGAAGATTACCATGTGAAACTATTATCAACAAAAGTATACTGGGAAAATCCAAAAGATAGAGAAGAATTCAAAACTTTCTGGAACCAATACAAAAAGATATGTGAATTAAAAGAAACAAACTTTATTGAATATGTAAGACAAAAAGAAGTATTATTTATCAAAAATGATATGAAGAAAATAAAAGAAAGCAATCCAAAAACAGATTATAGTAAATTAATTACATATTATAAAAGAAAACTAATGGATTATGGGGCATTAAGAGAACTAAAAAATGCGTGTATATCAGAAGGAAAATATACAAAAAAATTAAAGGAAGTAGCATAAATGGAAAACTATGAAATTATCTATAAAGACATTGAAAAAGTGAAGGACTGGGAAGATATCGTAAAAAAGGTTTTTAGTAAATGTTTTGAAGTAGAAGGCTTGTTAGATTCAAAATTATATATAACCGTAACATTTACAAATCCTGAAAATATACAAAATATCAATAAAGAATATAGGAATATAGAACAACCAACAGATGTGCTTTCTTTTCCTATGTTTCAAAAGGAAGAATTAGACAAAAAAATTCAAGAAAACGATTTTTTATACCAAGATATATTAGGAGATATTGTGATTTCTATACCAAAAGTAGAAGAACAAGCAAAAGAGTATGGACATAGTTTTGAAAGAGAATTAAGTTATATGTTAGTTCATGGATTTTATCATTTGATGGGATATGACCATATGGAAGAGTCTGACAAAAAAGAAATGAGAGCAAAAGAAGAAAATATATTAAATACATTAACTATATTACGATAAAAGGAAGAGGGAAATTCTTTTCCAACTGAATTTGCACATTAAGAAAGGAATGTGAGTAACAAATGGAAAAAGGTGGAGTAAAAGTTTTAATTAGTATATTAGTTATTTTAATTATCATAGCAGGTGTGATATTAGCATATAAAATTATGCAAGCTAAAAACAATACAGAAACAATATCAGGACAAGAAACGAAAGAACCAGTAATAGAAGAAAAGACAGTACAAATATTTAGTGGAAATGATAGACCAATTGCCATTATGATTGATAATCATAGTGATGCTTGGCCACAAGCAGGATTAAATCAAGCATATATGGTATATGAAATCATTGTTGAAGGTGGAGAAACTAGATTAATGGCTTTATTTAAAGGAGCAGATTTAGAAAAAATAGGCCCAGTTAGAAGTGCAAGACATTATTTCATAGATTATGCAATGGAAAATGATGCGATTTATGTACATTTTGGACAAAGTCCACAAGCACAAAGTGATATTAAAAAATTTAGTATTAATGATATTAATGGAATAGCAGAAGATGGAACGACTTTTTGGAGAGTAAAAGACAAATATGCACCACACAATGCAGTAACAAGTACACAAAAACTATTAGAATCAGCAAAAAATAAAAAATATAGAACGACTTCAACAGAAGAAAGTGTGCTAAACTATGTAACAGATGAAGTGAATTTAGAAGAAGGGCAAGCAGCTGAGACAATTAGAATACCACATTCAGATTTACAAACTGTAAAATATGAATATGATGAAGAAAATAAAGTATATATAAGATATGCAAGAGGAAAGGAACAAACTGACTGGGACACAGATGAAGCAGTGACAACCAAAAATATCATCATTACTTTCTGTAATAATTACACGTTGTCAGATTCAGAAAATAAAGGTAGACAAGGTTTAAAAAATATAGGAACATTTAATGGATACTATATAACCAATGGAAAAGCTATCAAAATTCAATGTATCAAAAATGCAAGAGATGAAAAAACAATTTACCAAGATATGAATGGAAATGAAATTCAAGTAAATGATGGAAATACATTTGTCAATATTTGTCCAACAGATGCAGATGTAGAAATCGAAGGAATAGAAGATGGAACAGGAACGACCAATACAGTCAATGAATAGAAAGGGTGTATTAAAGATGAACGTATATGATACAGCAAACAAATTAGCAACTGAAATTAAGCAATCAGAGGAATATGCAAATTATAAAAGTGCTAGAGAAGCATTAGCGTTAAATTCAGATTTAAAAAAGAAGATTGGCGAGTTTGAAGTTGCAAGATATGATGCACAAATCACACAAATGCAAACAGGAAAAGAAGATGAACAAAAAAATAATAAAATGAAAGAATTATATGCAGAGTTAATACAAATAGAGGATGCTAAGAAATATTTTGATGCAGAAATGAAATTTAATATTTTGTTAGCAGATGTTAATAGAATCATTGGTGAAGCAGTAAGAGATGTTATGCAATAAAATAAGTTAGAGTAAAGAACAAAGAGTCGAAAGGAAAGCTAATGGATATAAGAGATTATAAAATCTTATATGTATTAGCTTTATTTAAAATATGCTATGTACTGCTAGTAAAAAACATAATATAGTGTTTTAACAATTTTATAAATGGAGAAAGAAAGGTGGATAAAAATGGAGTTTGTGATTATTATTGTTTTTTTAATTTGTATAATGGTTGTTTTAAGAATATTGTTTGGTAGTAGTAAAAAGCAAATTGAGGAAATGGCTAAAAATGAAAAATTAGATCATATAGCGAAAAAATATCCTGATAATATAGAGATGTGTAAAACATATTTAGAAATGTTACACAATCAAACGGTTACTATCGAAGAAGATAAAAATGCGAGCAACTCCTTATATATAGCGATATCAAATAAAATTATTATTGCAGATGTAAAGGACAGTTTTACAAGAATACAAACAATTGCACATGAGTGTTTACATTCGATTCAAGATAGAAAAATATTGCTATTTAATTTTATATATTCTAATTTATATATCGTATATTTTATTATTATATTGATTTTAAATGTATGCAATCAGCTTCCATATGAAATGATGTTTTTTTCTATTTTGAGTTTGGGAGGATTTATTTATTATTTTGTAAGGAGCTACTTGGAAAATGATGCAATGATAAAAGCAAGATTTTTGGCAAAAGAATATATAGAACAGAAGAAAATAGCGACCCAAGAAGAATGTGATGAAATGATTCAATGTTTTGATAAGTTAAATGACATAGGAATAAAATGTGTAAATTATGCATTATTATCACAGATAGCCATTGAAATGATTATTTTTTGTTTAATTAGTGTTTTTCTATAAATAGAAAATGTTTGAACAAGTAGTACAAAACCGCAAAAAAATATTGCAATATTATGTATATACATATATAATATAACTATTGATATATCATGTTGAAAGGATGTTTAAAAAATGAATAAAACAAAAAGAAAAATTTTTGAAACATCAATGAAATTATTTGCTGAAAAAGGATATGATGCTACAAGTATTGAAGAAATTACTGCAACTGTAGGAGTAGCAAAAGGAACTTTGTATTATCATTTTTCAAGTAAAGAAGAAATTTTTAATTTTCTAATTGAAGAAGGTATGAAGTTATTGCAAAATAGCATTGATATCAAAACAGCCAAATATGATAATTACATAGACAAATTAAAGGCAGTCATATTAATACAAATAAAGATTGTGATAAAATATGAAGATTTAATCACCATTTTATTAAGTCAATTTTGGGGAAATGAAGCAAGAAATCAAAAATGCAAGAAACATATTTATGACTATATCCAAAAAATTGAAGAGATTGTCAAAGAAGGAATAGAGAAAAAGCAAATAAAAGAAGGAAACCCAAAGGTGATTGCATCTGAAATATATGGATTGATTTGTTCAACATTGGTATATAAATTGAGAAATGAAAAAGAAATAGATATTATGAATTTATATAAAGAGTTTGAAAATACGGTAATTGAAGGATTAAAAATAAAATAGGGGGATAAAAAATGAGAGAACCAATACATGATTTTATGAAATTTACAGATTTAAGAGATATGCTAGAGAAGTCTGGTGAACTTTATGGAGATAGACCAGCTTACATTTTTAAAACAGAGGAAGAAGGAAAATTTAGAGAAATTTCTCACAAACAAGTAAGAGATGAGATAAAGGCACTAGGAACGAAATTTGTAAATATGGGACTAAAAGATAAAAGAGTAGCCGTTATATCTGAAAATAGATATGAGTGGGGACTGGTTTATTTAGCAGTTGTAAATGGAACAGGTGTGATTGTTCCATTAGATAAGTCTTTACCAGAAAACGAAATAGAAAGTTTAATGATTCGCTCAGAAGTAGAAGCGATTGTATATTCAGAAAAATATAATGAAATTATGGACAAAATAAGAAAAGAGAATACCACAAAAGTAAAATATTTCATTTCAATGGATTTAGATAAAGAAGAAAATGGTGTATATTCTGAATATGAATTAATCAGACAAGGAAAACAATTATTAGAAGCAGGAAATAGAGAATTTTTAGATGCTAAAATTGATGCTGAAAAAATGTCTATTATGTTGTTTACATCAGGAACAACAGCTATGTCAAAAGCAGTTATGTTATCACATAAAAATATATGTGCCAATTTAATGGATATTACATCTGTTTTAAGAATTTATGACACAGACATCTTTTTATCTTTCTTACCATTACATCACACATTTGAATGTACAACAGGCTTCTTATATCCATTATCAAGAGGTTCTGCAATTGCATTTTGTGAAGGCATTAGACATATAGCAGATAACTTAAAAGAATATAAAGCAAGTGTCATGGTTTCAGTTCCCATTTTATTTGAAGGCATGTATAAAAAAGTAATGAAGGCAATAGAAAAGAAAGGAAAACTAAAAACTGTACAAAAAGGAATTAAAATCAGTCAATTCTTATTAAAATTTGGAATAGATATCAGAAAAAAACTATTTAAAGAAATTCATGACACATTAGGTGGAAATATCAGAGTGTTTGTAGCAGGAGGGGCTGCACTAGACCCAGAAACAGAAAAAGGATTTAATCAATTAGGATTTAGACTATGCCAAGGATATGGCTTAACAGAAAGTTCACCAGTTATTTCTGTAGAAGATGATAAATATCAAAGATTAGGTTCTATTGGAAAAGCTTTTCCAAGTTTAGATGTAAAAATAGAAGAACCAAATGAAGAAGGGATTGGAGAATTACTAGTAAAAGGACCATCTGTCATGTTGGGATATTATAATAATGAAGAAGCAACAAAAGAAACGATTACAGAAGATGGTTGGTTACATACAGGAGATTTAGCTAAAATAGATAAGGATGATTTTATCTTTATCTCAGGAAGAAAGAAATTTGTGATTGTTTTGAAAAATGGAAAAAATATATATCCAGAAGAAATAGAAGCACTAATTAATAAAATAGAAGGTGTAAAAGAATCATTTGTTTATGGAAAACCAGAAGATGATGGAGACTATAAAATATGTGCAAAAATTGTATATGATGAAGAGTTAGTAGAGGAAATATATGGAACAAAAGATGCAGAACAGCTAAAGGAAAAACTTTGGCAAGAAGTTAAAAAAATCAACAAGACAATGCCAGCCTATAAATATGTAAGAGAAGTTTGTATAACAGATAAAGAATTAATTAAAACAACAACACAAAAGGTAAAAAGATTTGAAGAAATCAAAACAGTATTATAATGAAATAAGCAGGAATTGATACAATATGTATTAGATTTCTGCTTTAAATAATGAAATGTATAAAGTATTACGGAAGAAATGGAAACGAGATAAAAAGTCAAAAAACAGAATTGTAATAATTTTGTAACAATTCTGTAACAAAAACTTAAAAAAAAAATCTTCCGTTAGTATTGTAGTTTTTTGTAGGTTAATGTATAATTATAATTGTATAAAAACAGATGCTTAAGATAAAAGGAGGTAATTTACATGTCTAGATCTGGCATAGTAAATGTGAGAATGGTTATCACTGAGGAGAAAATATTATCCAATATAGATAAAGTACATAAACTAATTAATCCAAACAGTAAGAAACAAATTGTACAATTAGAAGAGGATTCTTATTTTAAAGATTTAATAGAATCTATAAAAACATATTTAATTGAATATCCTAAAAAGAAAAATTTCCCAGCGAGTGTATATAAAGCTGCTTATGGGTTAGTTGAATATGCTACAAATCAATTTGAAGAAAATACCAAAAAGATTGAAGAATTAATTAGACAAAGAGAACAAAATATAGCTTTATCAGGAAAGTTAAAAGAATTAATTGATGTTGTAGATAATAAAGAAAAAGATTGGAAAGACCAAGTAAAAAAAGCAGAAGATGAACTTCCAGAAGATATGATTGATACACTAAATATTGTTGGAAAGTCTAAAGGAAAAAAATCTCAAAATTATCAAGATGCAATGAAACTATTAAATGCTAGAGTAAAAAATATTGAATCTAATTTACATATAGAAATTGATATGGAAAGAATAGAAGATAGATCAAAAGCGTTAAGCTATATAGGAATTGAAGTAGCAGATGCATTAAAATCTATTCCAACACCAGTAGAAGAAGTAACACCAGTAGTAGAACAAGTACAAGTAGAACAAAATATAGAACAAGTAAATGTAGCAGAACAACAATATCAACAAGCAGTTACTTTTGAAGCTAAACCAAGTTTATGGCAAAAAATTAAAAATAGTAAGATTGTTAGAGCAATTCGTTATATTACAAAAATTAGAATTGTTGTACAATATCCAGCATTACCAGAAGGAAAGGGTTCAGATAATTATTAAGAATTGCAAAAAGGAGTTAGATAAGAAACTAACTCCTTTAATGTGACAAAAAAATAGGGCGATAAATTAATAGCATGCCTAATTATTGTTTAGTCATGAAAGATGAAATACTTACTATTCTAAGAACATTATGCCTAGAACTGAATAGTATTCAAGGCTATGAAGAATTTATAAGAATTTGGAAAAATGTCTTGACAACTAAATAAAAATAGTTTATACTGTATTTTGCGTTAGGAAATGCTCCCTTAGCTCAGTTGGTCAGAGCAACCGGCTCATAACCGGTGGGTCCAAGGTTCGAATCCTTGAGGGAGCACCAATATATATGGGTAGGTGGCCGAGTGGCTAAAGGCGGCAGACTGTAAATCTGTTCTCATTTGAGTACGAAGGTTCGAATCCTTCCCTGCCCACCAAAAAGTTGAAATTTTAACCGATTTCAGCTTTTTTTATTTTTATTTAAAATTATTTGTAAGCATTGATATTAGTTTATTTTAGATACTTTTACTATTCAAACTACATTCAAAATTATTTACCATTTTTTATTGCTTTTTTGCTTCTGCACAAAATCTGCACAAAAGAATTGCACAAAAATTAATCTTTGTAATTCAGCCGTATCAGTCAATATACGGATTTATTTAATGTGATTTTGCACAAATTGCACAAAAAAGATAGAACTGTAAAAATACAATCCTATCTATTTTTAAAATTAATCTTATTCATAAATGAATTTACTAATCTTTTTAATGTATCTTTTGAAAAATCAAATAACAAGCTAACATATTCAAAAGTTTTATCAATATAATCTTTAAGGTGTATATTTTCTTGTTTTAACTTTTCATTTTCTTGCTTTAAATTGTAATTTTCTAATTGTGTCTGTTCTGTTTTATGTATGGTTTCATCTACAATATTTTTTATCTTGCTATATCTTTTAGCAAGAGTATTGAACTTTTTAATAACATGTTTATAATCATTTCGCATAATTTCAATATCATTTGTAAGTTTTTCTTGTTCATAGTGTTTACTTTCTTCAAACATTTCTTGGGTTTCATAACTAGTAATCTTTTTTAGCTTTTCTATTGGTATATGTTCGTTTCCTTCTTTATTGCCACGTTCTAAATTAAAGCCAGATTTTGTCATATATGAATAAAAATTATCTTGTAATTTTCTATAACTGTCTTTACCTTTCCAATACTCACTACAAGCAATTTTT
>CALXQV010000006.1 GCA_944390535.1 uncultured Clostridia bacterium
TTTCTGTTGCACTTTCCTTAGGGTCGCCCCCACTAGACGTTATCTAGCATCATTGCTCTTATGGAGCCCGGACTTTCCTCTCGTAATTCCTTTCGGAGATTTACCAGCGACTATTCAATTTACTCTACTGGTTATTATATCATAAATTATTAATTTCTTCTAGTAGATTTTTATATTTTATCAAAAATATAGAAGTATTTTGTGTATCTACTGCATTTTTTAATTCATTTAACATGACATATCCTTTGTTTACACTAGCTTGTTTATTCGCATCAATTTGTGCATTTGTCAGTAAAGTTGCATAGGTATTGATTGCATCTGCCATATTGGTACTCATTCCACCCCAATCACCAGTATCTAATTTTGCATATGCTTTAAATACATTCCATTTTGTTTCTAGTACCGTTTTGTATAAAGTATCATCTACTGTATTTTGTGCAAATTTAGGTATATATTCATATAGTTTTACTAAATTATCTAAAGTCGTTTGCTTATTTTCTTCTTCTATACCAATTGTTAAGCGATCAAAATCTTTATTAAAATTTAATATATCCTCTTGTGATACATTTAAACGATATAAATCCAACGTAATCGTTGATATAGATGTATAAATCAATTCTGATTCATTTTTACAAGATGTCCAATTTATATCTCTATTAGTTGTTAATATTCCAGATGCTTGCATTTCATAGTTTTTTCCTGAATTTTGTGATTGTGATTGACTATTACTACTTTCTGTTGAGGTGTTACCTGAATCAGAGCCTGAACCTGAGCCTGAGTCAGAACTAGAATCCGAATTTGAACCTGTATTAGAACCAGAATCTCCTTGTGAAGAACCTCCTCCTGAATTTTCTGCTGACCTTGATTCTTCTATTTTTGTAGTATATATTTTATAATTTCTTGTTTCTATATTATTCATGTTATTTAATAAATCCACAAATTTTGTATCTAAATAGCGAATTTCTGAAGTTACCTTTGCTTTTTCATCTTCTTCATTATTTTCAGTTGCACTTGTATAGACAGTTAACGCCAATACAACTAGAACAATGATTAATATACTATATGAAATTATCTTAAATTTTTTCAAAAAAATCCCTCCATATTTCGTTTTGTTTAGTATTGACATTTTTTGACTAAATTATTCTCGTATAAAAATGAAAATATTTTTTATACTAATAATGTTAATATTTTTTATGGAGATTTTTATGTATGTAACTGTTAATTTATATAGTGAGAAAGAAGGAGAATTGAATAAATTTCTAAGTAAATTTTATGACACTAATCTTGAAATTCATCAAGATGTAACTTGGAAAAAAAAATATCATAATCCTATTGAATTAGCTGAAATTATAGGCGTTTTTTTAGATAATCTAGAAGATTATCATATTCAAATGTGGATTTGCTTAGATAAAAATGTTTATATTCATATTAATGAACAAAATGGTAATGAAATTATAAAATATTTATATGAACGTTTTCCTTATTAAATAAACTTCAACGCCAAACATCTTATTATATATTTTATGAAATTACGAGTGTGAATGGAAGAATCATAGAAATTCTTTAATTATCAAGTAGGAGAATCTCAAATTTACTTTAAGAGGTGCCTGCTTGATAATTTTAGAATTTATTGATTCTGTAATGTTAACCGAGTAATAAATAAAATATATAATAAGATGTTTGGCGTTGAAGTTAAATGTAATATAATTCCTTTTATTTTTCTATTAAAATAGTTACTGGACCATCATTGATTAAATTCACTTTCATATCTGCACCAAATATCCCTTTTTCTACTTTTATCTTATTTTTTTCACATTCTTGACAAAAATATTCATATAATGCTTCTGCTTTATCTGGTTTAGCTGCATTAATAAAAGATGGTCTATTTCCTTGCGAACAATCTGCATATAGTGTAAATTGTGATACAATTAATAATTCACCATTTACATCTTTTAATGCTAAATTCATTTTGTCATTTTCATCTGTAAATACTCTTAAATTACATAGTTTTCTTACCAAATAATCTGCATTTTCTTTTGTATCTTCATGTGTAACCCCTAACAATACTAAAAAACCTTTTCCAATTTTCCCTACAATATTTTCATCTACTTTTACTTCTGCTTCTTTTACTCTTTGTATTAGTATTTTCATTTTAAATTTCATTCCTTTCCTAGTGAAATGTTATAGATTTTTTTAATTTAGAATATTGTCGCTTAATTTATGTATAAAAGTCCAGAATACTTTTATATTCTGAACTCCTACTATCATTTTCCTATATTTTTCATTTCTTCTTCTGTAATATTTTGTGGATCAGGATTAATTTCAACTTCTGTTGTCTTTTCTAAATTTGTTTGCGTTTCTTCTGATGTTTCAATTGTCTCTTCATTTTCAGAAGATGGTGAACTAATGCTTTCTTCTTCCACAAGTACTACTTCTTTAGCTTCCTCTTCTTGTTTTGCTCCACATTCTGGACAAAACTTCATGTTTTTATCAATTTCTTTATAGCATTTTGGACATTGTTTCTTGTCTTTTAATTCTAAACACTCTTGTCTAATTTCTTCGATTTCCTCACTATATGCATCAATTTGTTTACATTGTTCTAACAAATCATTTGAAGAGATTTCTTCTTTTTTTACATGGCTTTCATATACTTTTTTTCCAATTTCTTCGTAAATATCTTCTATTTTAGATTTTAACTCTCCCATCTTAAATTTTAGTTTGGTTTCTTTTGCAATCTTTCCTGTTTTATCTGCTGTTACTTTATATGCTTCTGTTGCTTTTTTTCCTAATTTATCAAAAAAATCCATTTACAACATTCCTTTCCATATAGCTATTATCTTTTATTATTTCCCCTATATTTTATATTATTCACTTTTTTTCTCTCTTGTCATCAAACGATTTACTGCTTCTTTTGGGTCAAGTTTTTCATAAATTACTTGATATACGGTTTCTACTATTGGCATATATACATTATGTAATTTTCCTAATTCATAAGCAACTTCTATATTATCAATACTTTCAATAACCATTCCTACTTCTTTTTTCGTTTCTTCTAATGTCTTTCCTTGTCCAATTAGTTTGCCCGCTTTGCGATTTCTGCTGTGTTCACTAAGACAGGTAACAATTAAGTCTCCTAACCCACTTAGTCCATAAAATGTATCTTTTTCTCCGCCTAATGCAAGCCCTAACCTTGTTAGTTCTCCTAATCCTCTTGTAATCAAGGCAGCAAATGTATTATCTCCTAATCCAATTCCACTTGCAACACCTGCACAAAAAGCGATAATATTCTTTAAGGCTCCTCCTAATTCTACACCTTTTACATCACTTGATGTGTAAATTCTCATTTCTGGACACATAAATGTATTTTGTACCATCTCTAAGATTTCTGCGTCTTCAGAAGCAATTACCAATACAGTTGGAACAGCAATAGACACTTCTTCTGCATGACTAGGTCCTGATAACACCCCTAAACGTATTTCTGGTAATTCTTCTTTTAAAACTTCATCTAATGTTTTTAAAGATTCTTTTTCAAATCCTTTTGAACAAATAATAACTGGCTTTTCGCCAACATATTGTTTATATTGTTTAAATACATGTCTTGTAAATTTTGATGGAGTTACATGTAAAATAAACTCTGCATCTTGTATCACTTCTTCAAAATTTGTAAAACATGTTATATTGTCTGGTAGTTCCACTTCTGGTAAAAATTTGCATCTTTTTTCTTCATTAATTAGTTTTTTTTCTTCTTCTGAAAAAGACCATATTTTTACATAGTTTCCTCTCCTTGCGAGATGGGTTGCTAATGCGACTCCCCAGCTTCCACTTCCTATAATTGCTATATTTTTCACTTTTTGATTCATTCCTTCCTTATTATGTTTTTATTCTTTCGTTTTATTTTTGCATAATGACAATAATAATGATTCGTACTATCATCACTTTTTATTTTTTAAAACTAATTCTATTTTCTTTTCCAGCCATGATTCTTTTGATATTACTTCTATGATTAAATAAAAAAATCACAGCTAGTATAATACTAAATATTAAGTATCCACTTCCTTGTGAGACAATATAGTTTTCTGTTATAAATAATGTTAATACTGGAAATAAAACAGCTGCTGCACATGAACCTAAAGATACCATTCTTGTTAATACAATTAATAACACACCAAATACTAGACAGATTAATCCAATTTGCCAGTTACTCATAACTAGAATTCCTAAAGATGTAGCCACACCTTTCCCACCTTTAAATCCGAAAAATATAGGAAATGTATGTCCTAATACAACTGCTATTCCTGCTATTTGAACTAATAACGATTGATTTTCTACTTTAAATGCCCAACCAATAAACATAGCAATTAAAATGGCTACAACACCTTTTAAAATATCACATAACAATGTTAAGGCTGCTGCCTTTTTTCCAACAGAACGAAGCATATTGGTTGTTCCTGCATTTCCACTTCCTTTTTCTCTTACATCAAATCCAGCCATTTTTTTACTTAAAATAACTGAAAAATTAACACTTCCTATTAAATACGCAATCACTGCTATTATTACATTATATACCATCACTTACCTCCTTCATTTTATACATCTTTTTCATTTTTTTCTCTTACAATGATTCTAACAGGTGTCCCTTCTAATCCAAATTCTTTTCTGATTTGATTTATCAAATATCTTTCATATGAAAAATGGAACAATTCTTTATTATTCACAAATATAACAAATGTTGGTGGCTTTGTTGAAGCTTGTGTTCCATAAAATATTTTTAATCGCTTACCTTTATCTGTTGGTGGTTGTACAATGGCAATTGCTTCGTTAATTACTTGATTTAAGACAGATGTTGTTACTCTCATACTGTTTTGCTCATTTACATGATTAATCATATCAAATAATTTATTAACTCTTTGTCCTGTCTTTGCAGATATAAATATGATTGGTGCATACGATAAATATGATAATTTGTTATAAATTTCCTTTTTATATTTTTCTAATATACCTGTTTCTTTTTCATATTCATCCCATTTATTGACAACAATAATGATTCCTTTTCCTGCTTCATGTGCTTCTCCTGCAATTTTAGCATCTTGTTCTGTTACTCCTTCTAAAGCATCAATCATCATTAAACATACATCTGCTCTTTCGATAGCTAATAAGGTTCTCATAATACTAAATTTTTCTATGGATTCTTTTACTTTACTTTTTCTTCGAATTCCAGCCGTATCAATTAAAATATATTTTCCTTTTTCATTTTCAAATCTAGAATCAATGGCATCTCTTGTTGTTCCTGCTATGTCACTTACAATGGTTCTATTTTCTCCCAATATTTTATTAATCAAAGAAGATTTTCCTACATTTGGCTTTCCTATAACAGCTACTTTGATAATATTTTCTTCATCTTCATCTTGGCTTTTTTCTGGAAAACTTTCATAAATTTTGTCTAATACATCTCCAATTCCTATGGC
Source organism: uncultured Clostridia bacterium (assembly GCA_944390535.1). Lineage (GTDB taxonomy): Bacteria > Bacillota > Clostridia > TANB77 > CAG-508 > CAG-269. Next base: position 5,466 of record CALXQV010000006.1, read on the forward strand.
ATTGCTTGCTGAAATAGGATAAGGTTCTCCTAAGCCTAAGTTATAAAATTCATAAACTTCTTCTCTATCTTTTTCAAAATTATCTGCTTTATTACATACTAATACAACAGGTTTCCCTGATTTCTTTAACATAACAGCAATCTCTTGGTCTGCTGCTGTTATTCCTTGTCTAATATCTGTTAAGAAGATAATGACATCTGCCATTGATATTGCTAGATTTGCTTGCTCTCTCATTTGTGATAAAATGATATCTTCTGAATCTGGTTCTATTCCTGCTGTATCAATTAATGTGAAATTTCTTCCTCTCCAATTTGTGTCTGCATAAATCCTATCTCTTGTTACACCAGGTGTGTCTTGTACAATAGATACTCTACTTCCTACCAGATAGTTAAAAAAGGTGGATTTCCCTACATTGGGCTTCCCTATAATTGCTACAATTGGTTTTGACATCTTTTAATCTCCATTCTTTACATATATGGTATAGTATATCATACTTCTCACTAAAATAACAAGGAAAAATTAAAAAAGAAAAGCATTTTTTATATGTATATGGTTTCTGTTCAGAGTCTGATTCCTCGAATGTATATATATTATATTTTTCGCTATCCCAACACTTTACATACTCTAATCCAATCAGCTCCCACGGGACTGTCGCTGATTGAATAAGAGTATGTAGCGTGTCGGTCCCCACGAAACCCGCTTAAAATATAATATATATACATTCGAGGAATCAGACTCTGAATTATAACGTACATCGAGGTTCCTTTTACTACAATGATAACACTTTTTGTCTAATTTCTTCTGTTTTTTTATTTATCCTTGTAATAAATGGTTCATCTTTTTCTATCAGTTCATCATTTAAATTATATTGGTCTTTCACTTTTAATATTCTACTAACGCTTTTATTCACTCTTTTCATCTTTTGCTTATCCTCTTTAACAAGTTTAATAATTTTATCTATTACTTCAATATCTTTATCATATTTTAATATAATCATATCATTGCATGCTAAAAATGCTTTTTTTACAGCATGATTTCTACCATAACGAATTTTAACCCCTTTCATTCTCACATCATCTGTAATAATCAATCCATTATATCGATACTGTTTTCTTATATATTTGGTAATAAATCGTTTAGACATAGATGCTGGTAAACTTCCTGTTACTTTTGGGATTTTTAAATGCCCTATCAATATTCCATCTACTTTACATTTCATTGCTTTTTCAAAAGGTTGCATATCTTCCTTTTCTAGTACTTGTATTTCTTCTTCAATCTTAGGAATGTGAAAATGAGAGTCTGTTTTTGTTGCTCCATGACCAGGAAAATGTTTCGCCACTGATATGACTCCATTTTCTTGTAATGCTTTCATATATTCCACACCATATTTTGATACTTCTTCTATTTTTTCACTATATGCCCTATCCCCAATGGCATGATGGTTATCAAACCTTTTTATATCTAAAACAGGTGCAAAATCCATATTGATGCCTAGTTTATGTAAAATTTCACCTGTAATCTTTCCTGCACATTTAACAAAATCTTCTCCTTCACTCTTTTTTACTAATGCATTCGCTGCTGGAAGATTTTTAAATTCTTTTGGGATTCGATTGACTCTCCCTCCTTCTTGGTCAATAGAAATAAACATTGGAATTTTATTTTTTTGATTCAAAGTTCTTATTCTATTAACAAGCTTTACCATGTTTTCGTAATTATCTTGATAATTTCTCTTATATAATAAGACACCACCCACCTTATATTTTCCTATTATTTCTTCTAAATTTTTCACAGATGTTTCTGTATTTAGTCCAACAATTATCATTTGACCAATTTTTTCTTCCAAGCTTAATGTTTTTATATCATATTTCATAGACATCTTCCTTTTTATTACATCGATTAAATTTGTTTTTGCTTTATATACTTTTTATTATTTTTTCCATTATATAATTTAAAAAATGATTTATCAATAGATTTTTTTATAAAACTGTGGTATGATATATGGCATATATAAGTCAGAAAAAAGGAGTGACAAATTATGGCATTTGATGGAGTTGTTACAAAGGCAATTACTCTGGAATTACAACAGCTGATTGGTGCTAGAATTGATAAAGTATATGAGCCAAGCAAAAATGATGTTGTCTTAGGCTTTTATTTCAATGGTGTAAACTATGCTTTAAATATTTGTACCAATGCACAAAATTATCGATTACATTTAACAACACATGCAAAACCAAATCCTAAAAATGCATTTACATTTTGTATGCTATTACGAAAACATCTCATTGGATTACGTATTAAAAATATCTATTCAACAAATTTAGAAAGAGTTGTTACGATTGAATTTGAAGGATTTGATGAGATTGATGACATCATTACAAAAAAATTGATGATAGAATTGATGGGGAGACATTGTAACATCATTTTAGTAGATGAAAACAATATGATTATTGATAGTTTAAGACATATTTCTTCAGACAATGCATTAACTAGAGATATTATCCCTCATGCAAAATATATATATCCTTCTAAAAGCAAATTGAATTTTTTAGAAGTTATAAATTTTCAAGATTTCAAATCAAAATTAAGTTTAGATTTTGATTTGATTACTATTTCTGATTTACCTACGCAAATTTCTAATTGTTTTAATGGAATTAGCAAGTGTTTTGTAAATCACATAATCGAAAACTTACATCTAGATTCTTCTTTAAAAATAGATGATACCGTTTTAGAAACATTGTATACACATATGAAGGCAATTATTTATGTAGAAGATCCCTCACACTTAGGATTTGATATCATAAAAAATTCTAAAGGAACTGTAAAAGATTATGCTTTATCACTAAAGGATTCTTCTAAACCTTTTCATCTTAATTTTTTTATTGATGACTATTATTTTCATAAAGAAACTTCTGAAGAATTTAAAATATATAGAAACAGTATTTCAAAATTAATTTTAGAAACACTAAAAAAATACAATAAAAGATTATATAACATTAATGAAAAACTAAAAGAATGTGACCATATGGATATGTATAAATTATATGGTGAACTAATTACAGCTAATTTATATAGAATAAAACATGAGAATACAGATACCATTTCTTTAGAAAACTATTATGACAATAATCAATTAATTACTATTCCTTTAGATAAACGTTATTCTCCTAGTCATAATGCAAAATTATTTTTTAAAAAATACACCAAATTAAAAAACGCACTTCTCATCGTAAGTGAACAAAAAGAAGAGACCATGAAAGATTTAAATTATATTGAAAGTGTTGTTTACGAATTAGAAACTTGTTCTACCATAGAAGAACTTACCAATATCTTTGAGGAAATTTCAGAAAGTTCTGTTTTTAAAGAAAAAACCGAAAAATATAAAGAGCAAAAAAATCCTAAAGTAAAAAAATCAAAATTAACCAAAAATAAATATGTACATTTCAACCCTATAAAATATAAAATTGAAAATTATACTTTTTTAGTAGGAAGAAATAATATGGAAAATGATTACTTAACTTTAAAATATGCTAAAAAGACAGATATTTGGTTTCATACAAAAGATATTCATGGCAGTCATTGTATTTTGATGCTAGATGGTGCCTCTTTTCCATCAGATACTATTTTACTAAAGTGTGCAGAAATTGCCGCTTATCATAGTAAGGGCAGAAATTCTTCTAATGTACCAGTGGATATTTGTGAAGTAAAATATGTGAAAAAACCAAATGGTGCAAAACCTGGTATGGTAATTTATAAAAATAATAAGACACTTCATGTAACACCTAAAAATTGATTCAAGGATTTTGCGGGATTTTGGGGACGGACTCATTTTTCCCTTTTTAAAAAATTATATAAGACAAAAAAATATAGAATATAAAAAATGTAACGATTTTGTGTATCTAAATTTGAATTTAGAAATTCTAAGAAAAAAAGTGAGGAATGTTCATTTTGCTTAAAATTTTAAGCAATAATGAAAGAG
>CALXQV010000007.1 GCA_944390535.1 uncultured Clostridia bacterium
CTCTTTCATTATTGCTTAAAATTTTAAGCAAAATGAACATTCCTCACTTTTTTTCTTAGAATTTCTAAATTCAAATTTAGATACACAAAATCGTTACATTTTTTATATTCTATATTTTTTTGTCTTAGTTAATTTTTAAAAAGGGAAAAATGAGGCCGTCCCTAATTTCCCGAATTTTCTAAAACAAAGATTATGCATAAATTATGCATAGCAGAATATATATAATATGGGAAGATTGTATTCCAAATCATCATATAAAAAAAGCAGGAAGGAATGAGAATCAAATGGAAAAGCTATTAGAAATTGTTAAGTTTTTTCCAATTAATTTATCAAATATTTTATATAATACCATTATTTCAAATAATCAAATAAAAGAAGAACTACAAGAAATAAGAATTCGAATAGAAAAGCCATTAATTTTAAAACTCAGAAACAGTGAATTATTGGTAGAATATAAAATCACGCAAAATGAAATATTGCAAATTGTAGAACGATTATGTGAAAACTCTATTTATGCATATAAAAAACAACTATGTGAAGGATATATCACGATAAGAGGTGGGCATAGAGTAGGAATAACAGGAACAGCAGTTGTAGAAAATGGAGAAATTATTAATATCAAATATATTACTAGTCTGAATTTCAGAATAGCAAGAGAAGTCTTAAATTGTAGTAATCGAATGATAGGACAAGTTATAGATACAAGAAATCAAACCATATTTAATACATTAATTGTTTCACCGCCAGGAAAAGGAAAAACAACGATATTAAGAGATTTAATTAGAAATTTAAGTAATGGTGTAAAAGGGATAAATTTCAAAGGAAAAACTTGTGGTGTTGTAGATGAAAGAGGAGAAATTGCAGCCATGTATAGAGGGGTTCCACAAAATGATGTAGGTGTCAGAACAGACATTATTGATAATGTATCAAAAGCAAAAGGTATAAAAATATTAATCAGAACAATGGCTCCAGAAATTATTGCTTGTGATGAAATTGGAGGAAATGAAGATATACAAGCAATAAAAGAAGCAATGTTATCTGGGGTAAAAGGGATATTTACGATGCATGGGAAAAGTATAGAAGATGTACATGCCAATCAATATATTAAAAAATTAATTGATGAAAAAATTATTGAGAAAATTATTTTTATATAAATTAACAGATAAATTGAATAGATAATTTAAAAATATAGTTCTAAAAGAAAAAGGAAGTGAATACACTATAAAGAAATAGATATCAATAAAAGGACAAGGTGTATGATATGCAGATAATTAAAAGTTTTATGTTATTACTAGTATTTATCGCATCTAGTTTCATTGGGAGATGTATTGCAAAAAAATATGCTTATCGATTAGAAGAATTAGAAGAACTGAAACATATTCTAAACATTTTTAAATCAAAAATCAGATTTACATATGAACCTATTCCAGAAATATTTCAGGAAATAGGAGAACAAGCGAAAGAGAACATAGGACAAATTTTTAAAAAAGCAAGAAAAAATATGCAAAAATGTAGTGCAGGAGAAGCTTGGGAAAAAGCAGTAAATACAAGTGAGACAAATCTTACAAATGAAGATATACATGTATTATTAATGCTTTCCAAAATGTTAGGACAAACAGATGTAGAAGGACAAACCAGTCAAATAGAAATCACCGAAAGATTTTTAGAAAAACAAATCATAGAAGCAGAACAAGAAAAAAATAAAAATGAAAAATTATATCGTAAGCTTGGAACGACAATAGGACTAGCAATTGTCATTATTTTAATTTAGAAAAAAAGGAGAAGGAAACATGGATATCAATTTGTTATTCAGAATAGCAGCAATTGGTATATTAGTTGCTGTTTTACATCAAGTATTAGTAAGAGCAGGAAGAGAAGACCAAGCAATGATGACAACACTAGCAGGATTAATTATTGTGTTAACTATGGTAATACGAGAAATTAGTGACTTATTCGATACTGTAAGAACTATATTTGGTTTATAAAGTGAACTTAAGGGACAGTCCTTAAAGTTCACTTAATGGCAAAAATGATATTGAAATAAGAAAATTGGATTGATCACATGTGCCATAAGAAAGGCTTTAATGAAATTTAAAATTTCAACATATATATGTGTAATATCTCATAAATAGAAAAAAGAGAACTTTAAGGACTGTCCCTTAAGTTCAAAAAGGATTTAGTAATGGAAATTGTTAGAATTATAGGAATTGGATTAATTGCATTGATTATTATCATATTATTAAAACAATATAAACCAGAATTTACCATATATATTAGCTTACTAACAGGTGTGCTTATATTACTTTTAATAACAGATCAATTAACAGGAATTGTGAATCTTATACAATCCATTGCTGGAAAAGCAAACATCAATAGTCAGTTTTTATCATTATTAATTAAAATAACAGGAATTGCATTTCTATCAGAATTTGCAGTTAGTATCTGTAAAGATTCAGGAGAAGGGGCAATTGCAAGTAAAATAGAGTTAGGAAGCAAAATCATTATTATTTCAATGTCTATACCAATTATATCTAGCTTATTAGAAATTATATTGCAAATTTTGCCTTAGTGAACTTAAGGGACAGTCTTTAAAGTTCACTTGATGTCCTAAATAATATTTCAATAAAAATAGAATATATAGGACTGCTTTTAAATACAAAAAGAGAACTTTAAAGACTGTCCCTTAAGTTCATGAGGAGGCAAAGTGAAAAAAATTATAAGTATTTTAGTATTTATCTTTTTTCTTTTAAATGTTCTTATGCCAACCTCAATTGCAAATGAAGAAGAAACACTAAAAGAACAACAGGAAGAATTTGGAATTAGTGACTTTATGGAACAAGCAGAGGAATATTCAGGTGAGTTTTTCAAAGATATAGATATAAATGATATTCTAGAAAATGCCATTAAAGGAGAAGTGGATAATCAAACATTATTCACAAAAATCTTTAGTTTATTAGGTGGAGAACTAATAGATGGTTTGACAGTATTAGGAAGTATATTAGTCATTGTGGTAATACATAGTGTCTTAAAATCTGTTAGTGAAAGCCTAGAAAATGATACCATTTCAAAATTAATTTACTATGTACAATACATACTAATTGTGACAATTGTTATGATGAATTTTTCAGATATTGTACAAGTTGTAAAAGATACCTGTAATAACTTAATTGGATTTATGAATATATTAGTTCCTTTACTGATTTCACTTATGATTTATACAGGAAGCATCACAACAAGTGGTGTGTTAGAACCGATTATATTGTTTTTAGCAAATTTTATAGGAAACATGATACAAACAATTATTATTCCGATTGTATTAATTTTTACAAGCTTGATTGTCATATCTAAAATTTCAGATAATGTACAAATAGACAAACTATCGAAATTTTTAAAATCAGGAGTGGTATGGTTTTTTGGGATTGTTCTAACGATTTTTGTAGCAGTGATTTCCTTAGAGGGAACACTTTCTAGTAGTGTAGATGGAATTACAGCAAAAACAACTAAGGCGGTTGTTAGTTCGGCAATACCAGTAGTAGGAAAAATCTTAGGAGATGCAGTTGATACAGTTTTAGGTTGTGGGATTATTCTAAAAAATGCCATAGGTGTCATTGGAGTCATTATTGCAATAGGAATTTGTATTATACCAATCTTAAAACTAGGAATTTTCACGATAGCATATAAATTGATGTCAGCAATCTGTGAACCAATAGCAGATAAGAATATTACTAGTTTATTAGACCAAATAGGAGATGTGTATAAAATCTTTCTAGCAATTTTATGCTCTTTATCTGTTATGTTGATTGTTGGTACAGCTTTGGTAGTTAAAATATCCAATACAGGAATGATGTATAGGTAGGGGAAGTTATGATAGAGT
>CALXQV010000008.1 GCA_944390535.1 uncultured Clostridia bacterium
TATATTGTTTAATATTTAAAATTTTATTACCAAAAATTATCTATTTAAATATAATAATAATAGTAGTATAATATACTTAATAGGTTTTAAGGAGGCTTTTATTATATATGAAAATTGAAAAATTGACTGAAAATAAGATTCGCGTCATTGTCAACTCAGAAGATTTAAAAAACAATAACTTAGATTATCAAACCATTATGGAAAAACCAATTGAATCACAAAAGTTGTTTTTAGAAATGCTTTTAAAAGCAGAAAAAGAAGTTGGATTTTATACAGAAGGTTATAAACTTCTTGTAGAGGCATTTTCTTCTTCTGATGGTGTTTTTGTTTTTACCATTACAAAATATACAGAAAAACCTGCTATATCTTCTAATAAATTAAAGGTAACACCAAAAAAGAAAATAAAAGATGTTAATCCTAAAAGCACCACTTCTATTTATCGTTTTTCAAATTTTGAAGCGTTTTGTGAATTTTGTACAGCTATTCATAATACAACCAACATCCAATCTAAACAATTAGCCAAAACAATTGCTTTATATTTATTTAATGATACTTACTATTTGATACTTTCTAATATACATACAGAATATACACATATTCATGCATTTTATTCAACCATTTCTGAATTTGCAAATTTAGCTTCTCATTCTGAAACATTTAAGATGAAATTATTAGAACATGGAAAAAGTATCATGAAACGAAATGCTATTGAAATGGGAATTAAATATTTTTTATCATAATAAATGATTGACATGAATATATCCACAGTTTATGAAAAAACTGTGGATTATTTATATTAATATACATAATTTTGTGGATTGTAAGCAACACCATTTACACGAATTTCTAAATGCAAATGTGGGCCTGTTGAATTTCCTGTTGAACCTACGGCTGCAATGGTTTCTCCTTGTGCAACAGTTTGTCCTACTGAAGCATATAATTTGCTACAATGTGCATAATAGGTTTGTACCCCATTTCCATGAGATATGACTATCATATATCCATAAGACCCTTTCCTACCCGAAAATGTAACCGTTCCTGAAGCTGCTGCTTTAATTGGTGTTCCTGTTGGTGCAGATATATCTAGACCTGTATGTGCAGAACTTCTAATACTACTTCTTACTCCAAACCTAGAAGTAATCGTCCCTGAAATTGGTCTAATAAGTGAAATTCCTAATGATGCTTTTCCACTTGAAGTCGTTGTTGCTGTATTAACATATCCTGCTGAAGCTTTTGAAGATGTATTTTTCGCAACTTTCACAGCTGTTTTCTTTTCTACATACAATTTAGAAACCACTTCATCTACTGAAACTAAATCTTTTATACCTGTTTCATATTTTTCTAAAATAGAAATTTTCTCTATATTTTCACTATCTTTATCTTTTAATGTGTTTACAACATTTTCTGCTTCTTCAAATGATGCTACATAGTATTTTTCTTGTTGTTCTTCTAATATTGCATAATAACGATAATAGGGAATCCCTTGTTCTATTACTTTATGATAAATTTCTTCATCATTTGTTACAATATTTCTTTTTAGCAAGCATAATTTATATTCTGGTAAATCATTCACTTGTACAAAAGCTACATTGTCATTTGTTCCATCTCCATGATCTACATATTCATTAATTCTATGTTGTAAATCAGATTTGTTTGTCGTATAGCCTACTTGCTGTCCATTTATAAATACGCTATATGTTGGTTTATATAAAAATGCAACTGCTCCCATCATTAAAAATATTGCAATCATAAAAAGAATTATGAGTTTTACACCTCTTCTTGCATGAACCAATACCTTTTTAAACATTACATTATCTCCTTTGTATATGATATTGTAATCATATTGTAATATGATTTTTTTTGCAATGATATAACAAGTCTAATTTCCGTAAGTTTTTTAAATTTTTTTTATAAATACTTTCTTTTTTTCATTTTTTCTCTCTTTTTCTTTTTTTGGTTCATTGGGGACATGCCAAACTGGACATTTTTTGTTCAAAAGGGACAGACCTGCTAAAAATTATGGTACAGGTCTGTCCCTTTTGAACAAAAAATGTCCAGTTTGGCATGTCCCCAATGAACAGTTTGGCATGTCCCTATTGTAATTCTGTTTTTACTGTGTTTACCTCTGTTGTTGTTGCTTTTTGTGCTGGAATATAATATCCTTTAGATTGTGCTATTTTGAAAAGCTCATATTGAAAACTTTCATCATTATTTCTAATTTGTTGGAAAGTTTGTCTTAATTGCATATTTTCAGCTTCTGATATTGCTGTTTGATATGCTGTCAAGTCTGATTTTACTCCAGCCAAAATATCGTTTACCATTGTTTTCTCGTCCATAAAATCCTCCTTAATTATTTAAAAATGTCATTAATTTTTGTTTTGTATTTAAAGCATCTTGTGCAGATTTTGTAAATAGTTGTTTAATTTGTGGGTCTACTGCTTGTGAAGAATATGTGTTTAGTTTTTGGTAAGCAGTTTCGTGTGCTCCAATAAGATGTCTTAAATGTTGTAATTCCATTTGATTTAAGTCTGCCATTTTTAATCATTCCTTTCATTTTATTCTCTTACTCATTATTTCCATTTTTATAACTTTTATTCAAAAAAATTTTAACCCTAGTACTCATTTTAATTCGTACTAGGGTTAGTTTTGTTAACAAAGTAAGATTTTAAAATTTGCTTTGTCTTTTATTTATTATTTTATATCTTTCATTTTTTTGTATTGATAGTAACCTGCTATTAATATGATTAGATTAACAATTACAACAATTAGAATAATATTACTGATTCCTGCTTTTGGTATTATTTTATTGGCTATTGTATTATCTTGATTTTTATTGATACCTGCATTATTTGATATATTTATTTCATTTTCTCCTGCTATATTCGTATTGTTTTGGTTGTTACCTGCTTGTGTATTGTCATCATTATTATCATTATTATCATTATTATCATTGTTGTCATCATCTACATTTTTATTAATATTAATCGTTGTTGAAACATCATTTACATTAATTTGATTTTCTGTATCTGCTACATCAAATTCTGTAATAGATATTGTTGTTTTGTTGTCTGTTGGAACTGATAAAACTTTAAAATTTATTTTTATGATATTTTGTCCAGCTCCCATGACATCTGCTCTTTCTGTTACAAATTCTTGGTTATCACTGTTATAAATAGGTGCTGACCATGAATTTAATGCCTCACAAGAAACATATTGCAATACAGCTTTATCATAATTTATTTTCGCATGTACTGTAGCTACTCCTTGTACATTTGTCACAGATTCAAGTGATAATGTAACTGAAATCGTATCATTCACATTTGCGTTTGTTGTTGCATTTGTTAATTTCATTGTTGCACCATATTCAACAGCCATACTTGTTGTACTACACATTGCTAATACTATTACTAACACAATTGCTAAACATATTTTACTTATTTTATTCATTTGTTACCTCCTTCTTTTCAATTTTATATTTATTTTTATTTTTTTACAAGAGTTTTGCTTAAAATATTAAATTTTAATCAAAATTTAATATTTTAAGTCTATTACTCTTTTCTCTTTACAGTATAATTGTTCCTATAATTGCTTGTTTTACTTTTGATACGTCTAATGCTTTTACTTCTCCATCATCATTTATATCTGCTGCTAAGAAATATTCTCCTTCTAACTCTTTCTTTCCTATTAAGTATTGCTTCATGATTGATATATCTAAGGCCTTTATTTCTCCATCTCCTGTTACATCTCCTATTACTGATAATGCTTTTGTTATACTTTCTTCTCCTTTTGTTGCTACTATTTTCATTCCTGTTCCTACTTTTTGTGTCTCTTCTACTTCTTTTCCTTCTTTGTCATATATCTTCATTTCTCCATTAGACTTCATATTTTTTAGGAATTCTTTTACTGTTTTTCCACTTGATATTCTTTCAACATTTTTCTCTGTTACTCTATATACATCTGATGTTAGATATAATTCTTGTTCTTCTTCTGCGTTTTCTTCTCTTTCATACATTAGGTTTACTTGTACTTCTTCTTCTGTTGTTGCTAGTATTTGTATGTTTTCTCCTTCTGCTATTTCTACTTTGTATAGTACTCGGTCATTGTATACTTCTGTTACTTTGACTTTTATTTTTTGTGTCTTCTCTATATCTTTATATCCCTCTGGTCCTTGTGCTTCTTTTACTTCTATGTCAAATTCTTCTACTTCTGGTATGGTTAGTCCCTGTATAATCATTTGTCCATTCGCGTTTGCTTCTATTGTTTTATTTTCTCCTGCTATATTCACTTCATATGTTGCTTTATTTTCTTTTATGAATTCATTTGTATCTTTATCTACCAGATTTAACACCATTGTATATTTGTTGCTTTCTTTTTTGCTTTCTACATATATGATGACTTCTCCATTTGCCTCATCATATTCTGCTGTAACATTTTGGCTTTCTAATACATTTATTTTTCCACTTTGCTCATTTCTATTTAGTTTCACTTTTAGTTCTTTGTTATTGATTATATAGCCTTCTCCTGCTTTTGTATTCTCCAAGTGAATTTCTATATCTCCAGCTCCATTTACTTTTTGTAAACGAATCATTCCTTCTTCATTTGTTAGCTTTGTTGTATCTATTAGATTTGCACCTTTGGTTTGTGTTATTTTTATATTGAATTGAGCATTTGGAATTGTTTTATCTTTACTTTGTTCGTCTACATTGATCACTTTAACTTTGTATGGTTCTATTCCGATGTCTTTTATTTGGTTTCCTACTTCATATCTTACATATTTGTCTCTCTTTTCAGTTATTTCTATTCCTTCACTTTCTGCTGTTCCTTTTATTGTTCCTCCTTCACCATATTCAATTGTTATTATCTTTTCTGTTTCATCTAGTTGATATCCTTCACTTGCTTCTATTTCTTTTAGGATATATTTTACAATTCCACTTGTGTCTCTTTTTACCCCAAAATATGCTAGTCCTTTATCATCTGTTTTTGCTACATATGTTGTATCGCTTCCTTCTTCTCTTAGTTCAAAACTTGTATTTCCTATGTTTATTTCTGTATCTTCTGCGTCTACTTTATTAATTGCTATTCCTACTAATTTAGATTTGTTTGGAACCTTTATGTTTAATAACTTGTTGGCATTATCAATATCGATTAGTTCTTCTGCTACATTTGATGATACTAATTGTAATACATCATTTTGTTTTTGTATTTCATATCTGTAATATCCTTCGTTTTCTCCTAGTTCATATCCCTCTGGGGCTTGTATTTCTCTCAATTCGATAATAATATTTCCACTTCCTACTAATCCTTTCAGATTGATTTCTCCATTTTGGTCTGTTAATACTGCCTTATATACTGGAATTCCTACTTCTGGTGTAACTTTTACTTGGAATAATACATTTGCTATTCTTAGATTTTCATCATTTTCGTCTGTTTTTACCACATTGATTTCATATGGTTTCACATATTCTTCTAATTTGTTTATTACCTCTATCTTTATTTCTTTGCTTGTTATATTGGTTATTTTTGCACTTGTTCCTCCACTTAGTAGTCTTACTGTATCTGTTTGTATTTCTCCTCTTTCATTTATATATGCCTCTATTGTTATTGGTGCTATTTGTTGGAAATTCTCATTTTTCTCTTCTGTTAATGTGATAAATATCGTTTGGTCTGCGTATTTTGCATCTATTGCTGTTCTTATTTTTCCTTCTTCTGTTGTTGTTATTTTACCATAGTCCACTATTTCACTCATATTTTCTTTATTTTGTACCAACATATTGAAGTTTATTCCTGTTAATTGATTTCCATTTTCATCTTGTTTTGTTATTTCAATGTTAAGTACTGGTTTATTGACTATCGTTATTTCTATTTGCCTATTTATCTCATTAACTTCTACCTTTGCTTTTTGTGATGGTACTTGTATATTTTCGACTTTTAACTTAACTTCATCTATATCTGTCTTATCTAATTGTGCGTTAAAACTGATTTCTATTGGTACATTAATTAGTCCTTCAAAGCCTTCTGGTGATTGAGTTTCCGTTAATGTCACTTTCATATTTCCTTCATATTTTAGCTTTTTAAGTATGATAATTCCTTCTTCTATTGTTACACCATTTATTGTTTGTACGCCTGTTGTTTCTCCTTCAAAGTTTTCTACAACCTTTCCTTCTGCTTCTATTTTTATGTTAAATGTTGCTCCATTGATTCTCATGTTGTCTAACTCTGATTCTTTTGCTACCTTTATTGTGTAGTTATCTATGTTTCCATATTCTATGACTACATTCATTGTTAAGCCATTTGGATTATTGACTAATGCTAATCTTGAAGTTTCTCCTTTTATATTTTTTATTTGGCCCTTTTCGTCAAACTCAACTACAACATATTGGTCTTTTATCTCATTATACACTTCTTTTGTTTCTTCTTCCCCTATTTCTTCTCCAGAATTTTCCGCTTGGTTCTTTTCTGGTAAAATTGGTGTTTTTATTGTGTATACTACTTTTTTGTTTGCTAAGGCATACGTACTTCCTAGCTCTATCTTCGTTATTGCTTGCTCACTATTGTATGGTCCTTCTTCTAAAACTATATTGTCTTCTTTTTCTAGGATTTCTTCTAGTTTTTCATTTATTTCTCCATATTGTACTTTGATAGTATGACTTGCATTATATACTTCTTTTTGTGTTTCACTATCTATATCTGCTATATTTAATATTAAATTATTATCATTTTCTAAGTATATCGTTACTATTCCTGTTTCATTTTCAATTGTATAGTTTAGATTTTCTGAACCATCCATATATGTTAGTCTATAGTTTTCACTGTCTTTATATATTGTCATATATCCTCTGTTTTGGCTATTCATACTGATATTTTCTGGTACACTACTTTGATTGAAGTATAATGTCAATTCTCCGCTACCTTCTACATTTTCTAATGTTACTTGTCCTTTTTTATTTGTCTCTAATGTTTTAGTTACGATTGTTCCATCATTTCCTTCTACTGATAAATCAAATTTTGCACCTACTATTTCTTCTTCTGTATGACTTTCTTTGTTTACTATTCTAAAGCTTACTCTATCATCATTTGTTATTCTTACTTTTAGGTGAACTACTTCTCTTCCTTCACTCATTTTTACTAATTCACTTGTTGCTATCTCTATTTCTACATTTTCTGATTGTTGTATGATTGAATATGTGCTTATTCTTCCTTCTGCATTATAGTATACTTTTATGATAGTATCTTCTGTTTTTCTATATCCTGCTGGTGCCTCTAATTCTGATATAGTATATTCTATTACTTTGCTCTTTGGCATCTCTCCTGTATATGTCACTGCTTCTCCTGCTACATTTGTTATACTTCTCCAGTTTTGTACTTCTTCACTGTTTTCTTCTTTTGCTGTTATTGTATATTCAATTCCATTTAATTTATTTCCATATACATCTACTTTTTCTATTCCTATACCATTTTGTGTTTCTGCTTCTATTTCTATTTGTATTCCTTTTATTCTTTGATTTTTATATAGTTCTTCACTATATCCTTGGGTTATTTTTTCATTTTTAGGATTTATAATATATGTTCCTTCTTCATGTATTGTTCCTAAGTTTCCATATGATACAACAAATTCTATGTCTTCTATTGCTTTATATCCCCCAAAACTATTGGTTTGTTTCATGATATATCTTACGGTTTTATTTTCATACACTGTTGGTACAGAGATTTTTAGTATTCCTTGCTCATTTGTTTTTGCTTCCACTGTTGTTTCTATTCCTGTTTCTTCGTTGATTACTTTAAATCCTAGACCTTCTACTCCACTATGATATATGTTATCTGTGACTTTTACATTCACTTCTAATGTTGCTTTACTATGTATTTGCAACATGATATTTGGTTGTGTTTTTGAATTGTTTTGGTTTACTGCTTTTATTTCTACTCTATCTGTATCTTTTGCTTCTACTGTTTCTATTGTTCCATCTAAATTATATTGTACCATAAAGCTTTGGTCTTCTACGATTTCATATCCTTCTTGATTACTGATTTGATGGATTGTATATGTTATCTTTTCTCCTGAATATACTTTTCCTAATTCTGCTATGACATTTGTCATTCCTGTTGTTGATGTGATTGTCGCTTTTTCTCCTTTATCAGATGTTATTTCATAGCCTCCAGATACATTTACTGTATGATTATAATAATCTACATTTGTGATTGCTATTGTTGATACTTTCTTTGTTCCTATTTGAATTTCTACACTTCTTTCTCCTGTTATATTCGCATTTACATAGTTTGTGTCACTTACTGTTACATTTGCTATGTTTCCTTTTTCGTCATATGTTATATAGATTTGCATTGTTGGTAATTTTTCAAAGTTTGTATCTGTTATCAATTCTTGTTCTGATATATTATATACGACTGTATTATTTCCTTCGATTCTTCCTGCTTCTAATTTTATTTTTCCTGTTCCATCGGTTGTTCTTTTTTCTGTTCCTGTTTCTAATGCACTTGAGCTTATCGTGATTGTTCTTCCTGTCAAGGCTGTGTTTGTGCTTGTGTTTGTTCTATTGATTTCCATGTTTAATAATGGTACATATTTTACCTTTATTTCTAATGCTAGACCACTTCCATAGTTTACTTCTATTAAATCACTATTTGTCTCACAGTTTATGATTTCTCCATTGCTTCCAAAATAAACTCTGATATTATATTTTGTTTTTTGTATTTGAGCATCATAACCTTGTGCTGTACTTAGTACTCTTACTTCATAATCTAGATAACCATTTGCCATTGTTGATCCTAATATGGTGTTTGTACTTCCATTTTCATCTGTTTGTAAATTTACTGACTTTTTACTATAATTTGTTTCTTTTAAGTAAACACTCATATTTGGTATTTTTATTTGTTCATTATATTTGTCTTGTGTGTCTACATATATTCTAAATTCTTGTTTGTTTTTTATTTCTAGATTGATTTGATATTCGGTATATGTTAGTTTTTCAATTACACTCGCATCTGCACTTCCTGCGTTTGTTGTCTGATATGCATTTGTTATTTTTCCATCACTATCATAATTTACTGTTATGATGATATCTTTATTTAGCGTATATCCTCTGTCTACACTTATATGTTTCAATACATAATTTACTCTTCTATTTTTTGGAACAGTTTCTAAGATTTTGCTTACTTCTCCATTTTCTGTTTGTAATTCTATCTTTCCACTTTCGATTCCTGTCACTTCATATTTACTATCTACTCTTAATTCTGTGTTTCCGTCTGATACACTTATGATATTGATTGATGTTTCTGGATTATTCTTTACCGTTATTTTTATTGTGTATTCTCCTACTTGGTCTATACTATATGCTACACCTTCTGTTGCATATGAACTTCCTGAAATTGATGATGCTTTCTTTATTTTTCCACTTTCGTCAAATTCTATTGTCATTCTTATATTAGCTATGGCTGTATATCCTCCTTGGATATTCGATTGACTAATTGTTAGTGTTTGTCTTGAATTTGTGGTTGTCACTTTTCCAAATGCTAATATTCCTAGTCCTGTATCTTTATCTGTTGTTGTTTGTGCACTCATTCCTGTTGTCATTTGACCATTAAATGTGGATTCTATTTTATCTGTATTGTCTAATATATTTTGATTTTCTATGATGATATTTAATTCCTCTATTTCTTCATATCCAATCTGTATGTCTACATCATATACTTCTGGCTTATCTGTTGCATCTTTTATTGTTATATATTCATATCCTGATAGTAATTTTGGTGTTCCTTTAATGATTTTTCCTTCTCCATCATATGTTACCTGTATTTCTCCTATACTTTTGTCTTTGTCTTTATATTTATATCCTAATGGAGCTTGTTTCTCAATAATTTTGTATGTTACTGTTTCTCCTGCTTCTGTCTCTCCAACGCTTGCATGTGCAATCTTTCCTGTTTCTGTTATTGCTGTTCCTTTATTGGCTTCTTTGTTTGTTTGTACGATTTCATATTTTCCTCCTGCTAATTTCTCTTGTGTCTTTTCATTTACGGCTTCTACTCCTACTGTGAATAATGGTTGGCTTTTTACTGTTATAACAATATCTGTATTTCCGTACAACTCTGAGCCCTTTTCTGGTATTTCTATTGACATATATTCTTGTGCTGCAACTGGAATATGACTTTCTATCACTTCTCCTTTTTTATTATAGGTTAATGTGAATTCTGTTTCTTCTATTTCTTTAAAACCATATGCTGGTGTTGGTGTGGTTATTTTATATGTGATTTCTTCTTCTTTATAATATGGCCCTACATATAGCTCGGCTTTTCCTTCTGCATTTGTTATTTTCGTATCACTATATAAATCTGTTTTGTCTTTTTGTATGATTTTAAATTTAGCTCCTGCTAGTCCTTCTTCTTCTCTTTCTTTATTTATGTTGTTTACTTGCATAACAGTTTTTTCTTTATTTTTTGTCTTTAACTCTATTTGTGTTGTTCCTATTGTTTTTTCTTGGTCTATCTCTGCATATCCATCACTTGCTATCATTCTTGCATTTGTTATTTTTCCTTCATTGTCATATGTTACTGATATTTGTATGTCTGCATCATGTATCATATATTTTTCATCTATTTCCGTTTGTCTTAGTGTATATAATATTGTTTCATTTCTGTAATTTTGATATGAACCTACATCTACACTGCCTTCTCCTTCTAGTACTATTAAATCATAGTTCTTCTCTTTTCCTACTTCTACATCATATATGACATTTTGTACTAATTTTTCAGAATCTAACTCATCTTCTACTCTTATGTTGATTTTACTTCTTTGGCTAGGTTCTACATACATTCTTATTTCCATATTGATGTATGTTTCTTCATCTTTGATTGTTGTTATTAAGTCATATGTTCCTTCTATATTTGATGGTGTACAACTAATAATGTTTCCTTCTTCATCAAATTCTACTGTCAATGTGATATTTTCTATTGGTTCATAATCTATTGCATTTTCGACTTCTTGGATTTCATATGTTATTGTCTCTCCTTTATACACTTCTCCTACAATTTCTGTAACATTTCCCATATTGTCTGTTTTTACGCTTGCACCACTATATTCTCCTTTGCTGTTTTCTATATTGAATTTATATCCGCTTAAGCTATAATTAACTTCTTTATTTTTGCTTTCTACTTCTATATTCATTCTAAATTTTTCTACTTGTATATATGTGTTTACGTAATTTGTGTTTTCTTGGAATGTTGTTCTTGTTATATATTTTCCTGTTGTCTCTTGTGATTTTACATTTCCATATTCGTCAAATGTTACTTCTATTTTTCCTCTTTCTGTATATGTTTCTCCTGTTTGTTCTAAGATTGTATATAATATTGTTTCATCTGCGTGTTGTTTTTTAAATCCTATTTCTGCATAGTTTTCTACCATTTTATATGATATTCTTTCTTCTTCTGCTTCTTCATATGTTCCTTCTTCTGTTTTCTTTTGTGCAATTCCTTTAAATATGCTTCCAGTATAGTCTGTCTTTTCGTATTTTTCATTTTTTGTTATTTTTATTGTAAATCTTGGCTTTAATTCATTTATTATGTCTAGTTTTAATAGTGTACTTCCTACTGGATTTCCTTCTATTTTTACTACATCTACACTTCCTACATTTGGAACATTGATTTTTTGGTTTGTTAAGATTTCTGGCTTTGTTGCAATTTTTCCATCTTTGTCATATTTTATTCTGATTAATATGTCATTATTTTTTTGGTATGAATTGGCTGTTTCTACTTCTTCTATTCTATATATCATTGTTCTTAATGCATGTGCATTTTCAAAATAGATTGTTGTTTCTCCTGTTTCATTTGTTTGCATAGAATATCTTGTTTCATTGATTACTAAATCATTTTCTGTATATTCTTCTTCATCCCATACACTCACTTTATATTTTGTTCCTTCTAATACTATTTGGTTGTCATCTGAGTCTTTATTGGTTATTTGTAATACAGGTTTTTCTTCTACTTGTTCATTTTTTAAGGTTATATTGATAGATGTTTGTTCCATCTCTCCTTCTTGTACTTCATTGATTCCTGTTACTTGTGTTCTTCCTTCTTTATCTTCTGTTATGATTTGTGTGTCTTTTACTTCCCCTGTATCACTAAATAATACTCTTATTTTTACGCCTTCTATTGCTTTATAATTATCTGGTACATAGTATTCATTGATTACAAAGTCCATTGTTGCACCATTATATCTATATGTTCCTGTATCTGGTAATACGATTTTTAATTTTGTATTTCCATTTTCATCTGTTTTTTGTGAACCATATTCAAATACTTTAACTCCTGTTCCTTGTGTTTTGTTTGTTATGTAGTATGATTCACTCTCAAGTCTTACACCTTTTAGTGGCTCACCATTTTCATCTAATTTTTTTACATTGATAGCAAAATTATATATGATACTATTATATATTGTGTATTGTACTTTATTTCCTGTTGCTCCATTATATTCTACATTTTCTGGCTTTGATAGTTGTGTTAATGTTTTGATATTTCCATCATCATCAAGTTCTACTTCAAATTGTGTTCCTACTGTTGCCTCATTTAGATATTTTACATTTCCTTTTCTTCCATTTGATATTTGTAATAACTCTATTCTTAACGTTCTATTGGCATATGTTGCATTTAATTTTAGTGTTCCTGTTCCATCCTTTATACTTAACGTTTGTATATCTAAAGACTTATATCCTTCTTCTGTTTTCTCCATGACTACGGCACTTACTTCTCCATCAATTCCGCCATTTGTATCATAATCTTGCAATTTCACTGCTATTTCTAGTGGGCTTATATATTGCTTATTTAATAATCCAAAATATATTGTATCTTCTCCTATACAGTTATACTCTGTTATTTCTCCTTGAACATATTGATGATTTGATTCTTTTCCCCAAATACTTCTCTGTGCATATGATAAATATTGAATATTTTCAACTATTCCTTGTGTACTTATTCCTCCTATTGCAAAATCTTCTGTATCATTTCCTTGTATAATTTCTCCAGATGCTATTTTTCCATTTCCGTCAAATTTTACCCTTACTACTACATCTGTTGTCGCTCTTTTATAGTTATATGCTGGTACATTTTGTTTGAATGTCATCTCTACAGTTTTATTGGCATAGTCTTTATATAAATAGATTGAATCTGTTCCATTTTTATCGTTTACTTCTGTATTTCCTTTTGATACAGATGTTTCATATATTTCTCCACTTACTACATTATCTGTAATCAATCTGGTTTCTACTGTTATCTCTGCTCCTGTTATAAAATTAAATCCATATTGTTGTGCTTCTTCTGTGTCTTTAAATATTCTTTCTAGTTTTTGTGCTGAATCTAATTTGTAGGAACCTGTTGTATTTCGATAACGGTAATACGATATCTGTTGTCTAATTCTATATGTTTTCGTCCAATTTCCATATGATTTGTTAAATACTTTTAATGCTACTGTTGCATCTTCTGGTCTTACTTCTGCTGGTATTTCTTCTTCTGGTCTTTCTGATTCTTCTGGCATTTTTGGTGGTTCTTCTTCTTCTCCCTCTTTTGCCGTTATTGTTATTTTTACTATTTTTTTATTTGTTCCTTTTTCTCCTTCTGTTATACTGATTTCTAAGTCTTTTGAAGTCGTATCTTCTACATATGTTAATTTTCCATTTTCGTCTATTTCTAAGGTAACTACTTTTATTTGTCCATCTATTCCATATCCTATTCCTGCATTTGTTTCTTTTAGTAATATTGTTGTTTTATCTGTCCTAATTGCTAAATTACTGATTTCTATATTATCATCTATTGTCTTTTCTTTACTTACAATACTACTTTCTGCATAAGGTCTGATTTCTATATCATATTTTGAACCTGATACTTTTTCTCCTTGTTCATTTACTTTTTCTATGTCTAAATCATATAATATTCCTTCTGTAAAGTTGGTTTCTGTATGATTTAATATTTTTAATGATACAATTACTTCATTATTTTCTGAAAAATATTCTGCTTGTGCTTCTAATAAATATTCTTCTCCTTGCAAATAACTTATATCTTTATATGTTACTTGCTCTCCTTCTTTATGAAAACTCATTTGAATTTTTATTGGTTCTTCTATGATTTTATATGGACTAACACTTTGTGTTTCTTCTATCTGTAATATATAACTTTTTCCTTCTGTTGCTATAAACCCTTCTTCTGTTTCGATATATTGATTTGATACTGTTTTTATCTCTTCTTCATATTGGGTTGTTTCTTCTTTTACTTTAAATTTGAACCCACCTAAATCTAGTTCTCCATTTGCATCTGTTTTTGCTATTTGCACATTTACTAATGTATTTTTATTTGAATAGATATAGTCTACAACATCTAGATTTCCATTTTCATCTATTTCTATTTGTCCTATTTCTATATTATTAACTGCTTTTACTTCATACATTCCTTTTGTATTTTTTGTTAATTCTATTGTTTTTACTTTTCTGTCTAGTTTATATCCTTCTACAGCTTTTATTTGCTCGATTTCTATTTTTATGTTTTTATCATTGATTAGTGCAACTTCCACTTCTCCTTCTTCATTTGTTGTATACCTTTCTGTTAGGATGCTTTCACTTCCTGTTATTTTTACTTTATATTGTCCGCCTTCTATTTTTCTTCCTGTCTCTTTTGCTTCTTGTGTTATGGTTAGTTTATCTTCTCCTGTTATATTATTTAAACTTCCATTTATTTCTATATTTGCTACATATTTATATGCTTCTTCATCATCTTCTTCAGAATAATATACCTTTACATCTTCATTGCTATCCATTTTATATGCATCTGTTATTTTTCCACCTTGATAGTTTATGATAAATATCGGCATGATTCCTAATACATCATTTTCTATTTGTAATTTATATATTACTTCTCCATTTCCATCATTTTCTATGTTTTCTATCTCTAATTGTCCGTTTTCGTCTGTTTCCCCTGTAGCTACTAAGCTATTATCTAATAACTTATATATTTTAACTCCTATTTTCTCTAACCCTACTTCATTATCATTTTTAGATACAATATTTACTTTTATTGTATTTTCACTTTGTTTTTTCGCATTTTCTAAGTTTACATATACGACTCCATTTTCAGTTTTTTCATATACGCCACTCATTGAAGCTTGGTTATATGTTATTTCCCCTGATTCACTTCTATAAATTGTTATATATCTATCTACACTTTCTCTCCTATATCCTTCTGCTGCTTCTTCGTGAATAAAGGTTAACTTTAATAGACCTGTTCCATATAACTCTTCTATTCTGATATTTCCCTCTCCATTTGTCGCATAGGTTTGAGTTACATAGTTTAGGTTATTTTCTCCTTCTACTTTTACTTTATATTTACTATTTTCTATGTTCGTTTGTTTATCATGATCTTTTACATTGATATTTACTTCAAATTTTGATGTGTCTTTTCTTGTGTTTTCTATAAGGATTTCTGCTTTTGTTTCATCTTCTATTGTTACTGCTTTATTGCTTGCAAATAATTTTTGTGATACTTTTACAACTTTTCCTTCTTCATTAAATTTGATTTTTAAATATACTTTCCCTATGTTTGTATATTCTTCATTGATTTTTACTTGTTCTAACACATATTCTTCTTCTGTGTTGATTTCTCCTATTTCTGTTTGTAATGAAACTTTTCCTTCTTCTGTCTTCCCTTTTGCTACTTCTATTCCATTTTTCTTTAATGAATATTCTACTCCTTCTATTAAATTCTTACTTTGTGAATCTATATTGGTTATCTTAAGTTCAAATTTTTCTCTTTCTACTGGTACTCTCACTTTTAATGTTTGTGCTTCATCTTCTAGTCCTATTTCTATATCTTGTGAACTTTCACTTTCATCTACTACAATTTTTGATGTTTCTGTGTTTATTTTTATAGTTTTATTCTCTGTTCCTTCATATCCTACTACTTCTTTTGTGTTTTCTATTTTTATTCTTTCTACATCTTTTAATTTTGCCTTTTCTATTGTTATTTTTCCATCTGCATCTGTTTGCACTTCTTTTGCAATTTCTACTGTTGTTCCATTTTCTTTTTCTCCTGTTATATTATATTCTGCTCCTTCTATTCCTCTTCCTGTATTTTTATCTGCTACTTGCATTATGACTTTATATGGATTTATATAATATGGACCTGTTACCTTTTCTTCTGATGTTGCTCCATCTTTATTCGTTGCTTTTATATGTAGATATAGCACTTCATCTATCTTTTCTTTTGATAAAGTGATTTCTTCATCTCTTTCATTTCCCTCTATTTCTATGTCTTCTGACCAGCTTTCTTCTTCTACTGGATCTGCATT
The DNA here is from genome assembly GCA_944390535.1 of uncultured Clostridia bacterium. Lineage (GTDB taxonomy): Bacteria > Bacillota > Clostridia > TANB77 > CAG-508 > CAG-269. The sequence continues at coordinate 16,334 of CALXQV010000008.1, forward strand.
TTCTGTAAATGCATATTTATATGATGCTAGTCCACTTTCTTGATCTCTCATATTGACATTGATTTTTATATCTTCTCTTTGCGTTTCTTGCGTTGTTGGATCAACTATGATTGCTGGTGGTGTTGTATCTTCTACTATCTCTATTGTTTGACTAAACGCTTCTGAATTGATTGCTTGCCCTTCTACATTTTTTGATACAACTAATGTTATTTTATATGTTCCTATTCCATATTTTTCACTATTTGTTGTAGAAAAATCTACTAATGGTTCTTCTCCACTATATACTTCTTCTTTTCCTTTTGTTACTGTCCATTTATATGTTAATTCCATTCCTGATGGATCATATGATTCATCTATTACTTCTAATTTATCATACATTGATATGGTTTTATTTGTCACTTTGAATGATGCAATTGGTTTTAATATTGATTCTCCTGTTGTTATATATTTTGTTGATGTACTTTCTACTCCTTGATAATCTGTTACTGTTAGCTTTATCATATATTCAGAATTTGCTTCTAAATTTACTATTTGCTCTTGTCCTATTCCTGTTGAATCTATTTGTGTCCAACTTGTATCATTATTGCTTATATTTTTATATTCCCATTTTTCACTCTTTATTCCATTATTTTTCTCTTGCTCATTTGTATTTTCTGTATTTGCTTCAATATCTAAATCATATGATGTACTTGTTAGCGAAACTTGTGTTCCCATTACTTTCATATTAAATGCTGATACTGGTCTTCTATGAGCATATACTTCTGTTACTAATTTGTCTTCACAATATATGTAATACTTTCCTACATTGTTGAATTCTTTTATTAGTTCATTTGTATAAATATTATTTAATTCATATTGGTTTTGTGCGTTTTTATAGTATTTGTCTTCATGCACTACTTTCCATACCCCTGTTGGATATTCCTCTGTTGGTGTTTCTACTCCTTCTTCTGGTGATGTTATTTCTACTTTTACTGGCTCTCCTGCAATTATTGTGTTTCCTACATTTGGTTTTATAACTCTCTTAATATATTCTACCGTCGCTTGCACTGCCTCTTCAGATGAATTTTCTACATATATTCCCTTTCCATCATTTTTTTCTATTAAATTTTCCATTTGTTCTTTATTTTCTTCTGTTCCCCAACCGATATAGTATACATCACTGTTCATAAGTTTTGCTATGATTGCTGTTAATTCATTTTGGTCAGCGAATTGTTCATTTTGCATGTCTTCTACATCTACTAATATCCTTAATGAACCATCTCTCCAATCTGGAGCTTGTAACACTTCTGTGAATTTTTTTACAACTTGTGTTTCTAAATTAATGTTTCTAAGGGTAAAACTACCAATGTTATTACATCCATGAGAATAATGATCTGAGAAAAATCCATATCCTTCTCCATAGCTTTCTCCTGCTTTAAACTCGTATTTAAATTCAGAAGAAAGTCCTCCACCATTTATAATAATTTCCGTATCTGTTACTTTTATATCTAAATTACCAGACTTAGCTATGTTAATATTGGAAATTAACTGTATATCCGTATTGCTTCTAAAGGCTGTCGTATTGTTTCCATCATATATGAAATGCCAAAGAGATCCATTGGCTCCTGTTCTAAAGCTACCTGAATTATTAAAGCTAATCATGTATCCCTCTAAATAACCATTTGAATTTTTTCTTACTCTTAACAACATACCTGCGGCATTAAAGCTATCACCATAATTAATACTATAGTCAAAATTAAAATGTTGTTCTTGGTTTCCTTCTGGTAAAATCCATATTGCATTTTTTCCAGCATTCGTACGATTTCCCGTCATAACGACATTTTTTCCATTATTTTGAAAAGAAACTGAGCCTATCGCAGAACTAACGTCTTGCTCCCATGAAAATTCTTCTTGGCTTTCAATTGTTTGTGTATCGATTGCTTGAATATTGACTTTTCCGCTTTCTATTTCTGCCTCAGACATGACATTTTGCTGAATTAATTCTCGTTTTAATTCAGCTTCGAAATTTGACAAATCTGCCTGTGTTTGTGCTTTTGTTAAAATAATATCAACATTCGGCATTTGGCTTATCTGTATCTTCACCAATTGTGAAGCATAGGCATATATTGCCCCTCCTACTATTAATGCAATTAATACAACTATAACTAATGTTTTTGATTTACGGATTTTTCCTTCGTTCATTCTTTTTTCCTCCTATATAGTATATATTCTATAGTTTACATTAGCATATATTATATATAGAATCAATTGCACTTTTTGGTAATTTTTTTTATATTACAAAATATTTTAAAACTTCCTTAGGGATATTGGTTTTTTGCTTTATGAGACCATATATTTTAAATTTATTTTACATTTTTGTTACAATAATCCGTTTTTTTCTACATTATTCTACATAATTGCTTTTATGTTGTTTTATGAGTATTTTTTATGATAGATTCATACAAAAAATGTTACATTTTTGTTTATCTGTTTTAAGAACATTTTTTTGTATTTGATGCTTTTATTAGGATATATATATTGACACAATAAAAATAACTTTTGCATATAAATTTATACAAAAGTTATTTTTATTATATCAATTCTAAATTCGCATATTTTGCCATTAAACGTTTATGTCCTACTTTATCAAATTGAATGTCGACTTTCAAATCTTCTCCTTCTGGTTCTACTTTATGAATGGTCCCTTCTCCAAATTTTTTGTGGTATACTCTTACTCCTGCTTCATATTTTGACAAATCTACTTGATGCTGAGATGTTGCTTTTTTTCCTAAACTACTTAAAAAGCTTTCTGCTGTTCTAAAAGCAAATCCTGTATTTTTATCTGATTTCGCAAATACACCCACACCCACTGGTTCTTTTTCATTTATTTTATAAGTCTTAATTGTTCCATTATCTTTACTTCCATATGTCCATGTGTAATTTGAATCTTTAAACATTTGATTTTTATTATTGTCTTCTTCTCCAAATGCTTCTTTGTATCCTTCTAATAACTCTTCTGGTATTTCTTTTAAAAATCTAGATACTGGATTATAACTTGTTGAACCAAAAATTGTTCTTTGCTTACTACAAGTTAAATAAAGATGCTCTTTTGCTCTTGTAATTCCTACATAACATAATCGTCTTTCTTCTTCTAAATCTTTTGGCTCTGAAATAGATTTATATCCTGGAAAAATTCCTTCTTCCATTCCTACTAAAAATACAACTGGGAATTCTAATCCTTTTGCACTATGCAAAGTCATAAGGGTTACAGATTCTTCTGCTTCTTCTAGATTATCAATATCAGAAGATAATGTAATTCCTTCTAAGAATTGACTTAAAGAATTTTCTACATTTTCTTCTTCAAATTCGATAGCAACTGTTAAAAATTCCTCTAGGTTTTCAATCCTATTTTCTGCCTCTATGGTATTTTCTGTTTCTAATGCTTTTGTATATCCTGATTTTTTCAAAGTGGTTTTGATTAATTCTGATATAACCAATTCCTCTTTTTTGTCTTTTAATTCTTCTATAACAGTGACAAATTCTCTAGAATTTAAATACACTCTATTTAGTCCATATTGGTCAGCATGTTTAATAATTTCATACATAGAGGTTTCATTTTGTTCTGCTAATGTTTCTATTTTTTCTAAACTTGTTTTTCCAATTCCTCTTTTTGGTTCATTAATAATTCTTTTTAAACTTAAATTGTCTGCACTATTTTGGATTAATCGTAAATAGGCAATGATATCTTTAATTTCTTTTCTTTCATAGAATTTTAATCCCCCAACAATTTTATATGGTATATTTTCTCTTCTTAAAATATCCTCTATTGCTCTTGATTGGGTATTCATTCTATACAAAACAGCAAAATCTGAGTATTTTAAGTATTCTTCTCTTTTTAGGTGTTCAATTTGTGTAACTATATAGGTTGCCTCATCATATTCATTATCTGCTTGATAAACATTTGGAAGGTTTCCTTCTTCATTTTGTGTCCATAATTCTTTTTTGTATTTTACTTCATTATTTTTGATAACACTATTGGCAGCCTTTAAAATGTTTCCTGTACAACGATAGTTTTGCTCTAATTTAATGATTCTTGTTCCTGGAAAGTCTCTTTCAAAATTTAAAATGTTAGAAATGTCTGCTCCCCTAAAACTATAGATTCCGTTGGTCATTATCGCCTACTACGGTGATATTTCCATTTTTAGAAGCAAATAATGTTACAAGTGTAAATTGTGCTTTATTGGTATCTTGGTACTCATCTACTAATACATACTTGAATTTATTCGCATAATATTCTAAAACATCTGGATTTTCCATTAAAATTTTTATTGTATCATTGATGATATCATCAAAATCTATGGCATTATTTTCTTTTAATCGTTTTTGATATAATTCGTAAACTGTTGCAATTTTCTCTTTTCGAAAATCTCCATTTGCTCTTACAGTATACATTTCAGGCTCTAACATTTCATTTTTTGCATTACTAATTTCAGATAAAATACTTCTATCCGTAAATAATTTATCGTCAATGGCTAATTCTTTCATACAAGCTTTTACTAATGTTCTTTGGTCTGATGTGTCAAATATGATAAATGATGTATCAAATCCAATTCTATCAATAAATCTTCTTAAAATTCTAACACAAATCGAGTGAAATGTTCCCATCCATATATCTTTTGCATCATCCCCTACCAAATTAGCAATTCTTTCTTTCATTTCATTTGCTGCTTTATTGGTAAATGTGATTGCTAATATATCCCATGGTTTTGCACCTTTTTCTCCGATTAGATAGGCTATTTTGTTAGTTAATACTTTTGTTTTTCCACTTCCTGCACCGCGCTATGACTAAGCATGGTCCTTCTGTATTTACAACTGCTTCATATTGTTTATCATTTAGTCCTTTTAATATTTCTTGCATGTATTCTTACTCCTTTTCTAATTGGCAATCATTATTTTTTATATTATCATTTTTATTATAGAAAATAAAAGAGCCACAAAATGTGGTTGTCGCTTTTAAAGGTAAATGCGATTACATACGCACAACCTCACTATCTATGTGAGTAGCAAGCACATTCTGCTTTTTCCCATTTCCTTGTCCAATTATATAATTTTCAATTTTAAAAGTCAATAAAATCTCAGAATTTTTCAAACATTTTTTCGCTTTTATTCTCTCTTTTATCGTCAAGTTTTGTTAATAGATTAACAAAACTTATTGAATTTTATTTTTTTGTTATCCTTTTAACATTTTTAATTGTTTTGTTTCATCAAAATAACTTTTCATTTATTGATACTCCTATTTTTATTATGAACTTTTAAGACTGTCCCTAAAGTTCACAGCATCATTGCAAATAAACCTAATAAAAATCCAATCATATTTCCCACAGCTGTCATTCTACCATGGTATAAACTATTGGCTTCTGGAATTAATTCTCCGAGATATAATGTATAACATAGCACCTGCTGCAAAACTTAGGCATATACTAATCACCTCTTCGGATATTCCTCCAATAATACTGCCAACCAAAGCACCAATTCCTGTGGTAATTCCTGACATAACCACTAAGAATATCACTTTACTTTTTTTCATTCCTCCATTTTTCATGGGAATGGCCATGGATATCCCTTCTGGTTGATTCTGAAGTAGACAGTTATTTCGATTTTTTCTTTCTATTCCATTCAAAGCCAAAATTACTTCTCTTTATTTTACACATTTCTCCATTATCACGATAAAAAACGGTACCTTCTATATAGTGATTTTCAAATTGTCTTTTGAAAAGTGTTTTCATCTTTTTCATTTAATCATTTCCTAATAACCAATCTACTAAATTTTTATGCATAATTCCGTTTTGTGAAAAATTAGTTTTATCTAAAGAAATTACATATTTAGGATAGTTATCTTCTATTTTTCTTAAAGCACCAAATTCTCGTTCTTCTACCTTATTATCTAATAATAGATAAGCAACTTGAAAATATTTTTTTTCCCCACTTTTACTCGCAATAAAATCAATTTCTCCTGGATTTAATTTTCCAATATATACTTCATACCCTCTGGCTACTAATTCATTAAAAACAACATTTTCGATTGCAAAACACTTATTTATTTCAAAATTGTTATTTTTTATTTGGGCAATTCCTAAATCTGTCATATAGTATTTATTTAAAGTTTTTAATATTGCTTTTCCGTGAATATCATATCTATATATTTTTTGTACTATCAATGCTTTACAAAGAGCATCTAAGTAAGTATATAATG
>CALXQV010000009.1 GCA_944390535.1 uncultured Clostridia bacterium
TTAAAAAATATTGGAATAAACATTGAAGATAGAAATTATAATCAAGATGAAGCGAGATTAATTGAAAATAATATACTAGAAGATATTTGGAGAAGAAGTAGTAAAAATGGAGATATACAAAGGGCTAATGAAGAATATAGTAATATCTTAGCTAAATTAGAGAAAATAGAAAAATAGTATAGGTAAAAATAAAGATAAAACTAAATTAGAATTCTAATATTAAAACGCAATATATTAAATTACACAAGAAAGGAGTATATATATGTCAAGTTGGGAATGTTCAAAATGTGGATATGAAGAATATGAAAAAGACCAGTTTCAAGCAACTGGAGGAAATTTTGCAAAAATTTTCGATGTTCAAAATAAGAAATTTATTACTATTAGTTGTAAAAAATGTGGATATACAGAGTTATATAAAGCAAATACATCAGCTGGTATGAATATTTTTGATTTTTTAATGAATTAAATTTGTATTAAAAGTTTTAGCTGAAAATATATGTTTTTTATGGCATCAAATAAAGATTTTAAAAATCCAATTAATATAGTTAAAATAATTCAAAAATTGTTTACAATTGTATACAAATGTAGTATAATGTATATAATAACTTATCAATAGTTAGAAGGTGATTAAATTGGATAAGAAAAAACTTGTTATATCAACAAAAAAATATACAGGTGAAACAGCAGTTATATCTGCACGAATTCCAAGCGATTTAATCAAAGAAATAGATGATATTTGCGAAACGACTGGAAGAACACGAAATGAAGTTGTGCAGATGTGTCTGGAATTTGCTGTTGATAATCTTGAAATAGAAAGGTAGGTGGTAAAAATATGTTTAAAATTTTAGATGTAATAAAGTATGAAGGAAATAATGATACATTTATATGGAAACATCCTGTTGAAGATTTTAATTGTTTATCGCAACTTATAGTTCACGAGAATCAAGAAGCAATATTCTATATGAATGGTCAAGCTTTAGATCTTTTTAAACCAGGAAGATATACATTAAAGACCCAGAATATTCCATTGATTAGTAAAGTTCTTAATCTTCCAACTGGTGGGATATCTCCGTTTCACTGCGAAGTGTACTTTATAAACAAAAGTGAACAAATGGCTATAAAATGGGGGACAGATTCACGAATACAATTTATAGAGCCAACATATAATTTTCCATTATCTATTGGTGCTTCAGGCGAAATGAGCTTAAAAGCAGAAGATAGTAGAAAATTAGTAGTAAAACTTGTGGGAACGGAAAATGATTTATCACAACTTAAGTTAGTTTCTTATTTTCGTGCTTTCTTGATGACTAGAGTAAAAACTTATATTGCACAGATAATAAAATCAGAAAGTATAAATATTTTTGAAATAGATGAGAAACTTACACAATTTTCTGAAGCATTAAAAAAATTATTAGTTAAAGACTTTGCTGATTATGGTATTTCGCTTGAATCTTTTTTTGTAAATAGAGTTATGAAGCCAGATGGAGAAGAACAATATGAAAAATTTAAAGAACTTCATTTTAGACAATATGCAGATGTTGCTGAGGCAAAGATTAGACAACAGACACAGATTATAGATGCTGAAACAGAGGCAAAGAAAACAGTTATCAAATCTAAAGCTCAAGCTACTAAGCGTTCACAAGAGGGATATACATATCAACAAGAACGAGGTTTTGATGTTGCTGATAAAGTTGCACAGAATGAAGCAGTTGGAGAATTCACAAATATGGGAGTTGGATTTGGAACAATGGCAGGTGTTGGTGGAGCAGTAGGAGGAATGGTTGGAAGTATGATGAATGAAGCTGTAAACTCTACAACAAATTCTCAAAGTCCAAGTTTAAATTCTACTAATGAACAAGCAACAAATAAATTCTGTGATAATTGTGGGGCAAGAGTTAATGAGGATGCAGAATATTGTGAAGAATGTGGTAAAAAAATATTAAAGTCAAATGATACTTGTGCTAATTGTGGTTATAAATTTGAACGCAATAGTAAATTCTGTCCAAAATGTGGAAAGAAAAGAGAGTGATAAAAGTGACAAAATCTTTTAAAGTTTATTTGCTAATTTGGACTATGTGTTTGATAATTTTTAACATTGTAATTTTTGCAAGTCCTGCACGAATAAATGTGGTAAATGGAAATTTCTGGATTGGTTATATATTCATAATAATTGCATTTTTGATACAACTAGCTTGTACCTATATAGCATTAAAAAAAGAAAACCTTAAAAGAATGTTTTATAATATATCACTTATTCTAATAAGTTATATTTATTTATTTTTGTTGATAGTGGTGGGGACAATTTGTATAGTACTTCCTGCTCCAATTTCGATTACTATAATTTTATGTATAATTTTAACAGGATTATTTACTTTTATAATTATTGTAACTTGTTTTTCAATTAGTTTTGTATCAAATATTGATAGAGAAATAAAATCTAAAACTTTTACTATTAAACAACTTACAGTAGATGCAGAACATTTGATCAATGTAGCTAAAACAGATGAACTGAAAATTGTATGTAAGAAAGTATATGAAGCTTTACGATATTCAGATCCTATGAATAATATGTCTTTATCTGAAATTAATCAACTAATACAAAATGAGTTTAAAACATTTGAAAATGCTATTAATGAAAATGATATTGAAATAGCTCAAGCAATTTCAATTGAACTAATCAATTTAATAGATAAAAGAAATAAAAAATGTACTTTATTAAAGTAAAAAGAAAGGGGAAAATTATGAGTAATGAAAAATTAAAAACAGAATCGGCAGTTTGTTCTAATTGTGGAGGAAAACTTGATATTGATAATTCAAAAGATAATGTAGTTTGTCCATATTGTGGAACAAATTATTCTGTTAGTGAATTAACTGGAGAAAGTGATGCAGTTAGAATTGAAAAAATCAAATTAAATGCACAAAAAGAAATAGAAAAAGAAAAGTTAAAAAATGAAAATGCAAAGAATAAAAGCCAAGAAGAAAAGGAAGAAATTGAAAAATTTAAAAAAAGTAAATTTAGCAAAGTATTAATAGTGTTTGCAGTAATTGCTGTGTTATTCTTCTTTGTTGGCAATGGCTTTTTGGTAAAATTTTTAACATTTGTTCAAGCAGTTTTATTTATTGGAGCTTGGTTAATGGGAGCAAAAATAATAAAAGAACCTATAAAAGGAATTCGTACAATCTGTGTTATTATTGCATTTATATTAATAGTACCAATTATTGGCACAGGTGGTGGAACAGCTCCAAAGGAATCTGAAAAGATTGTGTGGGAAGATATAGTAATGGCTGAAATATTACCAGAACCTAAATCTAATAAAGGACAAATTCTAAGTAATAGTGATAAGTATTTAAGTATTTATATACACAAATCTTCAAAAGAAGACTATAATAAATATGTAGAGGCTTGTAAGGAAAAAGGTTTTACAATAGAGTCAGAAAATGACACAAGTTCTTATGATGCATATAATGAAGATGGTTACAAATTAAGAATATATTATAATGAATATAATAAAGAATATAATATTACTGTAGATGCACCAATGCAAATGAGTGAAAATGCTTGGGTTGAAACACCACTTTCTAAATTAGTTCCAGCACCAAACTCAAAATTAGGAAAAGTAGAAACAGAAAGTGCAAAATTTTATACATATTATGCAGGAGAAACATCACAAGAAGATTTTTCAGCATATGCTAATTCATTAATTAATGCAGGTTTTTCTAATGATTATCAAAAGGGAGATGACTATTTTTACGGAAAAAACTCTGATGGATACAAAGTTGATATTCGATATCAAGGAAATAAAATTATGAAAATTAGTATAACTGCACCAGAAGATGATGTTAAAGAACCAAGTAACTCTACATCAACAGAAACTACTACACCGCCGACATCGACAGAAACATCTACACCATCTACATCGACAGAAACATCTACACCATCTAATGACTCTAATGGTGTAAGTAAAGATTTTAAAGAAGCTATGGACGAATATGAAAAATTCTTTGATGAATATGTTGCATTTATGAAAAAATATAATGAATCCAATGGAACAGATATGAGTTTAATTGCAGATTATGCTAAATATATGAATCAATATGCTGAAACACTAAAAGAATTTGAAGATATGAAAGATGATGAAATGAATGAGGCAGAAGCAGCATATTATATAGAAGTACAGGCTCGTATAAATAAGAAATTGCTTGAGATAGCACAATAAAAATAAATGATTTATAATAAAAAGATATAACTTCAAATTGAAGTTGTATCTTTTTTGATCTAAAGAAAATTAGTCTTTATCATTTTCTTGATAAGTATTATCAAATACTGGATCAGTAAAAAACTCTCCTAATGTAATATTAAATCCCTCACAAATATGAAGTAAAGTATCTAATTTTAGAAGTTCTGTTTTACCACTCATAAAGGTAGAAATTGTTGAACATGGAATGCCTGTTGCTTTGCATAGATCCCATATTTTCATATTTTTTATTCTTAAATAATATTTAATTCTTTTTCTGATTGCATCGGATAATTGCATAATTTTACACCACCTTAATAGTATGCCAAATTTTAATAAAATTATATAAAAATAGATTATTTTTCGACTTTGGTAAATTGAAAAAACAGAAAATATTTCAATTAATTGAAGTGGTTTGTTGAATTGAAGTAAAGTTTATGATAAAATGTAAAATAAAAGGAGAAAAGTATGAAGCAATTAATGGAAAAGTTTCCCGCATATACACCAGATTATGTATTAGATGAAGTGGAATATTATTATCAAAAGATTTTAAATGGTAAATCAGATGTTTTTACTTTAGATAATGCAATAAGTCTAGTAAATCTAGCTTTTGTTTGTAAAAGAATAAATAAAGAACAAGCAAATGAAATAAAATTAATAATAAAAAATATAAAAGATACTTATTAAGTTCGTATGAATAGACATTAGAATATTTTTCTAGTGTTTTTTTGAAAAATTTGTAAAAGAATTGTCTAAAAGTTGAGAAAAATAGAAAAATATGATATATAATACTATATAATGGAGAAATTTATATAAAATCAAAAAATGAAATAGACTACTTGGTGATTAGCTTTAATAAGAAAAAGGAGAAGAAATATGTATAGTAATGATTTAACTTTTTTTACTAACGAACCAGAAAGAAATCTATATGATAGATTTAATAAAATTCTTAACAAGAATACACAATTCTTTGATGTACTTGTTGGTTATTTTAGAGCAAGTGGATTTCATTTAATTCAAGGAGCTTTAAATAATGTTGAAAAAATTAGAATTTTAATAGGTATTAATACAGACAAAAAAGTTCTAGAATTATATGAAGAAGCACAAGGGCAAATAAAAGAAATGAATATGTCGAGTATGGAAACTATTACTAACTACAAGAATAAATTAGAAAAAGAATTTGAAGTTTCTGAAGATTCAGAAGAGGTTGAAAACGGAGTAAATAATTTTATTGATTTAATTAAAAAAGGACGATTAGAAGTAAGAGTTTATACTAAACAACCTATTCATGCAAAAATATACATAATGAGAGATTTTAAAGATAGCCCTGATTTTGGTAGGGTAATAACAGGTTCAAGCAATTTTTCACAATCAGGGTTAGTTAATAATTTAGAGTTTAATGTAGAGTTAAAAAACTCGGCAGATGTTCAATTCGCATTAGAAAAATTTAATGAGTTATGGGAAGATTCTGTCGAAGTAAATAGTGAATGTGTGGATACAATTGAAAATAAAACTTGGATAAAATCAGATATTACACCTTATGAAATGTATGTTAAATTTTTATATGAATATTTCAAAGAAGAAATTAATGACGATTTAATAGATTTTTCAAAAGACAATTCAAGATATTATCCTGAGGGCTTTAGACCATTGCAATATCAAAAAGATGCTGTTATTCAGGCTAAAAGAATAATAGAAAAGCATAATGGAATATTTATATCTGATGTTGTAGGTCTTGGAAAAACATATATTTGTGCTATGTTGGCTCAAGAATTAGATCGAAAAAAGTTAGTATTATGCCCACCAGTATTAGTAGAATATTGGGAAAATGTAATGTTTAGCTTTGGAGTAAGAGGAGTAAAAGTTGAATCAATTGGAAAACTAGATAAAATAATTGAAGATGGCGCAGAACAATATTCATATATATTTGTAGATGAATCTCATAGATTTAGAAATGCAGATACAGAGCAATATAAATTATTACATCAAATATGTGTAGGAAAAAAAGTTATACTTATATCTGCAACACCACAAAATAATTATAGCACAGATATAGCAAATCAGTTATATCTATTTCAATCAAAAAATAAATCAACAATAGTAAGTGCAAGAAATTTAGAAAACTTTTTTGATAATTTGAAAAGAAAAATTAATGCTTTTGAAAAAGGAACAGATGAATATAAAAATGCCATGAGAGAAGCTTCAGAAGAAATAAGAGATAAAATATTAAGAGAAGTAATGATAAGAAGAACAAGAACAGAGATACAAAACACTTATGCTGAAGATTTAAAAAAACAAGGTCTTGAATTTCCAAAAGTTTCAGATCCACAAAAATTAATTTATGAATTTAGCAAAGAAACTGAAAAAGTATTTGAATACACAATACAGAGAATAACTGAGCTTAATTATTCAAGATATAAACCATTAACATATGTAAAAGAAAATAAATTAACACCATATCAAAAAACATTATTAGCTGGACAAACCAATATGGGTGGGTTTATGAAAGGAATATTAGTAAAAAGGTTAGAAAGCAGTAAATATGCTTTTGAAATGACATTAAGCAGATTCATAAAGTCATATAATGAATTTATTGATATGTATAAAAATAATGGAGCAGTATGGATTAGCAAAAAATTAAATGTTCAAGAACTAATAGATAATGAAGATTTTGAAAAACTAATTGATGCTGTAAAGAATGAAGAGGCTTTTAAATTTGAAAAAGCAGACTTTGATAAATCATTTATAACAGACTTAGAAAAAGATTTAGCAATTTTACAAGATTTACAAAATGTATGGAAAACTATTAGTCAAGATGATAAATTGGAATATTTTATTAAAGAATTGAAAACAAGAAGAGAGCTAAAACATAATAAATTAATTATCTTTACAGAATCTAAAGAAACAGCAGAATATTTAAGAGATAAAATTCAGGAAAAAATGAGCGAAAATGTTATATTGTTTAGTGGAGCTATGCCTGATAGTATAAGAAATTTAATTAGAGCAAATTTTGATCCGAATTATAAACTAGAAAAACAAAGAAATGACTATAGAATATTAGTTACAACAGATGTATTAGCAGAGGGTATAAACTTACATAGAAGTAATGTAATAATAAATTATGATTTACCTTGGAATCCAACAAAAATAATGCAAAGAGTTGGAAGAATAAATAGAGTAGGAACTAAACACAAAGAAATATATGTATTTAATTTCTTTCCAACAAGCAAGTCAAATGAACAAATGTCACTAGAAGAAAATATTATAACAAAAATTCAGATGTTCCATGATATTTTGGGAGAAGATTCTAAATTTTTAACTGAAGATGAGGAAGTAAGCACACACGAATTATTTAGAAAAATGAATGCTTCAATTCAAGATGAAGATGAAGATGAAATAAGTTCAGAATTATCTTATTTAAAACTTATAAGAGATATTAGAGATAAGGATAAAGAATTATTTGAAAAAGTTAAACATTATCCAAAGAAAATAAAGATAGGAAGAACTGATAAAATAA
>CALXQV010000010.1 GCA_944390535.1 uncultured Clostridia bacterium
TACAGCAAAAGCAAAAGAAGAAATCGAAGCTTTAGGCGGAAAGGCAGAGGTGGTTTAATTGTTTAAAACATTAAAAAACGCATTAAAAACACCAGATGTAAGAAAGAGATTATTATATACATTATTACTAATTGTCGTTTTTAGATTAGGATGTTATATAACTGTACCTGGAGTAGATAGTATTGCTTTAAATGAAGCTATGAGTAATACTCAAGGAATTGCAGGACTAATCGATATGATTTCAGGAGGAGCTTTTTCTAGATTTTCTGTTTTTGCTATGTCAATCAGTCCATATATCACTGCTTCAATTGTTATACAATTGTTAGCAATGATTATACCTGCTTTAGAAAAATTGACTAAAGAAGGTGGAGAAGAAGGCAGAAAGAAAATTAATAAATATACAAAAGTTCTAACAATTGTACTTGCTTTAGTAGAGTCAATTGGTATATATTTAGCATATCAATCAAGCGGAATATTTGTTGATAGCTCATTTTTAACAGGTGCTTTAGTTGTGACAGGACTAGTCGCAGGTACATCTATATTAATGTGGCTAGGAGATCAAATTACGAATAAAGGTGTTGGAAATGGAATTTCATTATTAATTTTTATTGGTATTATCTCAGGGTTACCAAGTGGAGTGGTAACGTTATGGAATCTAATCGCAGGAAATGGAGCATTTAGTACAACAGGATTGTTATTAGCAATTGGTGTTGTTATAGGAGCAATTGTTTTGATTGCTGGTGTTGTATTTGTACAACAAGCTGAAAGAAGAATTCCAGTACAATATTCTAAACGAGTTGTTGGAAGAAAAATGGTAGGAGCACAAAATACACATATCCCATTAAAACTTGCAATGGCAGGTGTTATGCCAGTAATTTTTGCTTCATCATTTATGACATTTCCAGCAATGATTATTCAAATATTTGTACCAGATATAGCAAGTCAAACTGGATTTTTAGCAGGACTATATAATTTCTCAATTGCTACATCTACTTCAAATGTAGGAATTGGATATTCTATAGCTAATGCACTTGTATATTTATTGTTAATTTTAGGATTCACATTTTTCTATACATATGCTACATTTAATCCAGCAGAAGTATCAAATAATATTAAGAAAAATGGTGGATTTATTCCAGGAATAAGAGCAGGAAAACCAACAACAGAATATTTATCATCTATTATTTCTAAATTAACATGTTTTGGTGGTTTATTCTTAGCAGTTATAGCAATCATACCTATGCTACTAAGATTTACAAGCTTAAACATTGCATTTGGAGGTACATCAATCCTAATTGTTGTAGGTGTTGCTCTAGAAACAGTTCAACAACTAGAATCTTTATTAGCAATGAGACATTATAAAGGATTTTTAGAGAAATAGAAGAAAAAGAAATAATCGTTCAGACACTGGTTCGAATGATTATTTTTTTTAGATTTAAAGACTTTTTATAACTCTTTTTATGCGTTCATGAAAGAGATATTTTATTGGCATTACTTAGGCAAACGTTATTTTAAGATGCTTAATAAAAAAGTATTAAAAAATCCTTGAAAGTTTCGCTTTTTTGTAGTAAAATAATTTCGTATAAAAATTAAATAAAGGAGAGCGTTGAAAATGATGTTAATAATGTTAGGAGCTCAAGGAACTGGAAAAGGAACAGTTGCTGGTATAATAAGTAAAGAAACAGGTTTACCACAAATCTCAACAGGAGATATTTTTAGAAAAAATATTAGTGAAAAAACACCATTAGGAATAGAAGCGAATAAATATATAGAAAAAGGAGACTTGGTACCAGATGAAGTAACAGTACCAATGGTAGAAGATAGATTAACTTGGGAAGATGCAAAAAATGGAGCAATATTAGATGGTTTCCCAAGAACAATAGAACAAGCAGAAAAATTAGATGAAATTCTAAGTAAAAGTGGAAAAAAAGTAGATTTAGTTGTAAACTTAGTGACACCAAGAGAAGAATTAATTGATAGAATGTTGACAAGAAGAGTATGTACCAATCAAGAATGTAAAACAACATATAATACAAAATTAAATCCACCAAAACAAGAAGGAATTTGTGATAAATGTGGAGCACCATTAAAACAAAGAGCAGATGACTCAGATCCAGAGGCAATCAATAGAAGACTAGAAATTTATGAAGAAAAAACAAGTCCATTAGTGGAATATTACAATAAAAAAGGTGTATTAAAAACAGAAGAAGTGAGCTTAGCAATTAATAGAATGGGAAAAGATGTAGCAGAAAGTGTGGTAGACTTTTTAAAGAAATAAGATAGATAATAGTCAGACTATCTATAAAAATACAATACGATAAAGTCAAAAGTTGATAATATTGTTTATCAACTTTTGTATTCTGTTATAGAAATTTTAAATTCTTCTAACAGAAGGAAGATAATTATTTGATTTACGAATATAGAAAGAAGGAAAGGCAATGGTAACAATAAAATCAAAAAAAGAAATAGAATTGATGAGAGAAGCTTGTAGGGTAGTTGCATTAACATATAAAGAATTAGAGAAAAAAATCAAGCCAGGAATGACTACATGGGAATTAGATAAGATAGCAGAAGATACAATGAGAAGTTTAGGTGCCATTCCAGCTGAAAAAGGATATGATATAGGAATAAGAGGGGTTCCAAAATATCCTGCATCGATTTGTGTATCGATTAATGATGAGGTCATTCATGGAATTCCTTCAAAGAATAAAATCATAAAAGAAGGGGATATTGTTAGTGTTGATACAGTTGCATTAAAAGACGGATTCCATGGAGATGCAGCAAGAACTTTTATGATAGGAAATGTTTCTAAAGAAGCAAGAAGATTAGTAGAAGTGACAAAACAGGCTTTTTTTGAAGGAATCCAATATGCAAAACCAGGTAATCGAATTGGTGATGTATGTCATGCAATAGGAGAATATGTTCATTCGCAAGGATATTCCGTGGTAAGAGAATTTCAAGGACATGGAATTGGGAAAGAAATGCATGAAGATCCAGGTATACCAAATTATGGAAAAGCAGGTAGAGGAATTAGATTAGAACCAGGGATGACATTAGCAATTGAACCTATGGTAATTCAAGGAAAACCAGGAATTTTGGAACTAGATGATGGGTGGACAATTATTACAGAAGATGGAAGTTTAGCAGCCCATTATGAAAATACAATTTTAATTACAGAAAAAGGGGCAGAAATATTGACAATCCTTTAATTATGATGTATAATACAATAGTTATTATACACAATGGAAAATTATGTGTGAAAATGGCTCTTTAAGGGGGGAAAGATTTTGTCAAAAGAAGATGTTATCGAAGTAGAAGGTGTTGTGCTAGAAGCCTTGCCAAATACTACATTTAAAGTAGAATTAGAAAATGGACATCAGATTTTAGCTCATATATCTGGTAAATTAAGGATGAATTATATCAAAATTTTACCAGGAGATAAGGTAAAAGTAGAACTTTCACCTTATGATTTAAACCGAGGTAGAATCACTTGGAGAGCAAAATAAAATAAGTAAAAATTAACCCAAAAATATATATTAAGTTATTTTAGGAGGTGCAAAAATGAAAGTAAGACCATCAGTAAAACCAATATGTGAAAAATGTAAACTAATAAAAAGAAAAGGGAGACTTAGAGTGATCTGTGAAAACCCTAAACACAAACAAAGACAAGGATAGTATAAGAATTATGCTAATAACACAAATTCGATAGCGGCTGTGAAATCGAAAAGATTTACATATCAAATTTGTGTTTATATATATGTTTTAAAGAAGTTTAGAGCCTGGGGTAAACAACAGTGCATTTCACCTTTAAATGGAATTAAAACAAATCATAAAGATAAAAATACAAAGAAAAAACAAAAATATTTTGGAGGTGCAAAAACATATGGCTCGTATAGCAGGAGTAGATTTACCTAAAGAAAAAAGAGTAGAAATAGGACTTACATATATCTATGGAATTGGTGTATCAAGTTCTAGAA
>CALXQV010000011.1 GCA_944390535.1 uncultured Clostridia bacterium
TATGATTAAATCCTTCTTCTCTAGCTTCTTTAGCCATTCTGTCATACATATCTGTCCACTCATAATTTTCTCCTTCAGCTGCAGCTTGTAGATTTTCCACTGTAGATTTGATATCTCCACCTTGTAATAATTTAAACCACATTTTTGCATGCTCTTTTTCGTTTTGTGCTGTTTCTTCAAATATAGCTGCGATTTGCTCATATCCTTCTTTTTTTGCTTTAGATGCAAAATATGTATATTTGTTTCTTGCTTGTGATTCTCCTGCAAAAGCCTCCATTAAATTTTTCTCTGTTTTTGTTCCTGCTAAATTAATTTCTTCCATTTTAATTCCTCCTATTTTTTATTTTTTGATTTACAATTTTCACATATTCCATAAATTGTTATACTATTTATATCCATATTATTTTCTATTTGTTTTAATAATTCATTTGATAATTTGTCTTTATTAAAAACATCATAGAAATCAAATATGCTTCCACATTTCTCGCAAATTGCATGAGAATGTTCTTGATATAAATAGTCATATCTATCTGGTCCTACTGCCATATTTAATTTTTTGATTTCTCCTAGTTCTACTAAGATGTTAATATTTCTATATACTGTACTTTTACTTATCTGCGGTTCTTTCTCTAATACTAATGTATAAATTTCCTCAGCAGTTGGATGTTCTCTATTTTGCTTCATAACATCTAGTATCGCTTCTCTTTGTTTGGAATAGTTATTCATAAATCTCTCCTTAAAATTAGGAATTATTCCTAATTTCGTTTTTATCATATATCTTTTTTGTGTGTTTGTCAAGGAAATTCACAAATATTTTATAAATTATTTTTTATCATTAGATATTTTCATTCCTTTTATTTATCTAGACGACATTTTTCTAGAAATATTGCTATTTCTTTTCTTTTTATGATATAATGTGTTTTATAATATAGATTTAGGAGTTGTTTTTATGAATTTGTTAAAAGAAAAAATAAAAAGTGATGGTATTGTTATTAATGAACACGTTTTAAAAGTAGATAGTTTTTTAAATCATCAAGTAGATACCAAATTAATGGATTTCATAGGAAAAGAATTCGCCAATTATTTTAAAGATAAACAAATCACAAAAGTTGTAACAATTGAATCTTCTGGAATCGCACCTGCCTATGCAACTGCATTTGCTTTAAATGTTCCTTTTGTTATCTTTAAAAAACAATCTTCTGCTATTTTAGATACAGAGACTACCATTCAAACACCTGTACATTCTTTTACCAAAAATACAGATTATATTTTAACGGCTTCAAAAAAATATTTAACAGAAGCTGATAATATTCTGATTATTGATGATTTTCTTGCAAATGGACAAGCTGCTATGGGTGCTTATCGAATTTTAAAAGAAGCTGGTGCTTCTGTTGCAGGTATTGGAATTGTAATTGAAAAGTCTTTTCAAGATGGTAGAAAAAAATTAGAATCTTTAGGTTTAGATATCTATTCTTTAGCCAAAATTTCTAAAATTTCTTCTGAGGGCATCGAATTTTTAGATTAATTTATTTTATTTATTTAATTGGATATAAAAATAAACTTACATATATTGTTTTTATTTTAATATGTAAGTTTATTTTTTATTCCTTATATTCTATTTTTTATTATGAATTTTTTCTAATATTTCTTTGATAAAATCTTCTACTGATTTTGCACCAATATCTCCTTCTTCTCTTGAACGAATTGATACAGAGTTTCCTTCTACCTCTTTTTCTCCAACAATTAACATATATGGAATCTTTTGTAATTGTGCTTCACGAATTTTGTATCCTGTTTTTTCATTTCTATCATCTACTTCTACACGAATTCCCTTTGCTTGTAATTTCTCTTTTACATTATATGCATATTCATGTTGGTTATCTGTAATTGGTAAAATTTTTACTTGAACTGGTGCCACCCATACAGGTAGATTTCCTTTTGTTTCTTCCAATAAGAAGGAAATAAATCTATCAGAAGAGCCTAAAATTGCTCTATGGATAACCACTGGTCTATGTGCTTTTCCATCTTCTCCAATATATTCTAATTCAAATCTTTCTGGTAAAGCAAAGTCTAATTGGCAAGTTGGAATGGTCACATCATGATTTAATGCTGTTCTAATCTGGATATCAATTTTAGGTCCATAAAATGCTGCTTCTCCTTCTGCCTCATAAAAATCAATTTGTAATTCTTTTAAAATTTCTCTTAATTGACTTTCTGCTGTTTCCCACATTTCATCATTATCAATATATTTTTCTTTATTCGCTTTGTCTCTTAATGACAATCTATATTGGAAGCTTGACGCTGGAAATCCAAAATCTTTTTGATATACTTCTTTTATTAAGTTTAAAACTTTTCCTACTTCTTCTTTTATTTGGTCTGGTCTAACAAACAAATGGGCATCATTTTGACACATTTGGCGAACTCTTTCTAGTCCACAAACACTACCACTTGATTCATAACGAAAATCATGTGCCAATTCTCCAATACGAATTGGTAAATCTCTATAAGAATGCATTTTGTTTTTGTAAATTAACATATGATGAGGACAGTTCATTGGTCTTAACACCATTTCTTCTGTATCCATTTTCATAACAGGGAACATATCTTCTTTATAATGATCCCAATGTCCACTTGTTTTATATAAATCCACATTAGCAAGTGATGGTGTATATACATGTGCATATCCTAAGGAAATTTCTTTATCTTGAATATATCTTTCTAAAATTCTTCTAATCGTTGCACCATTTGGTAAGTACATTGGAAGCCCTGAACCAACTAATTTATGTGTCATAAAGATTTCTAAATCTTTTCCAATTTTTCTATGGTCTCTTTGTTTTGCTTCTTCTAGAAAATCTAAATATTCTTGTAATTGGCTAGCCTTTGGGAAAGAAATTGCATAAATTCTTTGAAGCATTTTATTCTTTTCGCTTCCTCTCCAATATGCTCCTGAAGAAGAAAGAATTTTTACTGCTTTTATTTTTCCTGTATTAAGTAAATGTGGTCCTGCGCATAAGTCTGTAAAGTCCCCTTGTTTATAGAAACTAATTTCTTCTCCTTCTGGTAATTCTTCTATCAATTCCACTTTATATGGTTGGTCTTTCATTAATTCTAATGCATCTTTTTTTGGTAATGAAAACCTTTCAATTTCTATATTTTCTTTGATAATTTTTTTCATTTCTTCTTCTATATTTGCTTTATCTTCATCAGTGAATGGTGTTTCTACATCAAAATCATAATAAAATCCATTGTCAATACTTGGCCCTATAGCAAATTTCACCTCTGGAAATAATCTTTTTACAGCTTGTGCCATAATATGTGATGTTGTATGCCAATAAGCTTTTTTTCCTTCTAAATCTTCTTCTTGGAATGTATGAATTACTAAATTACAATCTTCTTGTAATTCATATCTTAAATCTTTTACTTCTCCATTAACCTCTCCACATGTTGCATTTCTTGCCAGTCCCTCACTAATTTTTTTTGCAACATCTAGGATGCTAGCTCCTTTCTCCACCTCTAGTGTAGAATTGTCTTTTAATGTAATTTTTAACATAATAAAACCTCCTTAACTATACATAACAAAACACCCCTATGGCTTATCCACAGGAGTGCATATGTACACGGTTCCATCCTATTTTTTACTTAATTTAAAGATGATAACGTATCTTACACGTTTGACTTATTCGTCAAAAACTTGAAGAGGTAGTTTTTCAAATATGTTTTTCTAGATTGGCTTTCAGCTAATAACCAATCCTCTCTTTAGATAACCTTTATTTTACTTTTTCTCTTACTCGTCTTTCTCTTATATTAAAATTGTATTACTTTTTTCAAAAAAAGTCAATAGAAATGTTTACTTTTATTTTTTTCTATTGTATAATAAATATTGTTCCAATATTTGCTTCTATAGCTCAGTTGGTAGAGTGCAGCCTTGGTAAGGCTGAGGTCACGGGTTCAATTCCCGTTAGAAGCCCCAAAAAGGAGAATTGAATTTAATCAATTCTCTTTTTCATTAATTTAACTATTAAGCCTTTATTACTGCGTTATGAGACATATACGGAAACTACTATCCCCACTTGTACCACTTCCACTACTACCTTTAAAATAGTAACTTCCTGCCAAAGAACCATTACCATTATAACCACTACGTACATAGAAACATTCTTCACTATTTAAAAAGACATTGCGATCACCATTCCATCCAGCTGTTTCATATGTAGCATCTCCATATTTATATCCATTAGCTCCTGTTTTGTCATATACTGTTGCATTTTCTGTGCTTATTCCTACTTTACTTGCAAAGGAAGATCCATTCGATAACTTACTTCCTCCATTATAGTATGCTGATACATATTCATAAGCTCCTCCTGATAAATCGTAAATCCCATAAATATTTCCTGTTGTGCTTTGATTTGTATTTTGTACATACGCAGTTCCAGAACCTCCTCCTGTATAAGTACTGTTAGAATTAATGGTTATTTCAGTTCCATTTCTACCATATTTACTTTCTGCAAAATATGCGACTGCTCCCCATTCACTGTTTTTCATCAAGTGACTATTTAATGTAGTGCTGTATCTTTGTCCATATGTATACATATTTCCAACATTTAGTTTTCTCCAAGAACTTGCTCCTGCTTGAAATTTAGGTATATTGGTTCCTTTTACCTGACTTGCTTCATATTTAGCTACCCAAATTCCTTTTAATCTGCTACTCCATCCTCCATAGTCTAAATTTTTTTCAAATGCTGGATGTGTCTTGAAATATTTATCATTTATAGATATCGCAGTTTGTATAGCTACTCCCTCTTTTGTTTTTCCTTCTGTATCAACTATTCCCCTCGCATCACTATATCCAACTATTTGGTTATTTGCTAACGCTTCTTGTTCTGTCAATGTTCCTTCCCTATAGGCATTTTCATTTTCTAGTGAATCAAAGTATATAATTCTATACGCATATCTTGGAATCCATACAAAATAACTGTCTACACCATCTATTGTTACTTTTGCATTAGCCCAGCAACTATTTTCTCCATCCCTTATATCTACGTAACTATACCAATCTGTGCCTTTATCATTTCCCACCTCTTGTATATCTCCATTAGTTTCATTATATGTAATGGCTGTCATCCCTTCTTTTAATATTGGATGATTTGGAATTGTTGTAATATTGTAGCTAATTCCACTTAAAAATTCTATTTCTATTACACCATATTCCATAGTGAAATCTTTTCCTATTCCCTCTTCTGGTTGTGCTAATTCTCTTTCTATATAGTCTTCCACCTTCCCATTTTTATACACAAAATATTTTCTTCCTTCTTCATCATTTTCTGTTATAGTTACAATATATCCTTCTATTTCTTCTTCATTTGTTCCTGGCTCTACTATATATTTTCCATCAGTAAAATATTCTCCTAATTCTTTTTCCAAATTTTCTTGAATAACTTCATCTCCATCTGCTTTTGCTAATGCTCCTAGTGCAGATAGCTCGACTTTTTCCTTTTCATCTGCTAGTTCTGTTTTCTCACTTGCTTCACTAGCTTTTGACAATATTTCATTTTCTCCTGTTAGTGTTGCAATGGTTACTCCTGCTAGTATTAATAACACAATAATTGTAATGACTAATGCAATCAATGTAATACCATTACTCTTTTTACTTCTTTGGTTCTCTAATTTTTTCACTTTTATTCTCCCTTCTTTTGTTTTATTTATGTATATACTTTTTTGTAAATAGTATTCGCTTTTTCTTTTATTCGCGTAACAATATCTTCCTTTATAATTTTAGCATTTTTAAAAGATAATTTTTGTAAATTTATTGTATCTTTTTATTGAATTAAGTTAATATATTGTTGTATTATATTTCTTGTTTTTTACTTAAATTTCAACACTCTAAGAACATTTACTTTTATTTAAATCATTGGTATTTCAATGTTTTTTTGATATTCTAGTTATGGGAATTTAATATATTTTTTATTTCTAACATGTATTTTCTTTAAAAAGTTTTTTCCAAATTTTTATTGACTTCTATATATTTTATTGCTAAAATGGAAATGTAAAAAATGTTCTTAGAGTGTTGAACTCTAAGAACATTTTTTAAGAAATGAATTTATTTTTAATTAATCAAAAACAGTATAGATTACATTTCTATACTGTTTCTATATTATTTATTCTGCTTTTTTATCTTCTTCAGTTGCTGGTGTTTCTTCTGCTTTTTCAGAAACTTCTTCTTTAGCTGGTTCTTCAGCTTTAGCTTCTTCAACTACTTCTTTAACATCTTCAACAACTTCTTCTGAAACTGTGTCAACTGTTTCTTGAACAGCAACATTTTCTGTTTCAATAGCTGGTGCTTCTTCTGGAGCTTCTTCAACTGCTGGTTCTTCTACTAACTCTTCTTTTATGATAATTTCTCTATCTTCAATTCTTGCTCCTACTTGTTCTTTTGTCTTAGCAGCTTTACCTACTCTATCTCTTAGATAATATAGTTTTGCTCTTCTTGCTTTACCTACTCTTACTAATTCTACTTTTTCAACTAATGGAGAGTGTACTAAAAATGTCTTTTCAACACCTACACCATAAGAATTTTTTCTTACGGTAAATGTTTGGTTAACGCCTCCTCCTTGTACTTTTATAATGATTCCTTCAAAAACTTGGATTCTTTCTTTGTTTCCTTCTTTTATTCTTACGTGTACTTTTACTGTATTACCAACTTTTAGTTCTGGTATTTTATTTTTCAATTGTTCATGTTCAATTGATTTTATAATATCCATTTTAGAATTTCCTCCTTTTCTTTTTTATTAATGTCAGGGGACACACCTTACCTTTGGGTCATTTCCACTAAGGTTTTATCCTCTTTACTTTTCTAATAACTCTGGTCTTTTTTTCTTTGTCATTTCTAAAGACTTTTCTTTTCGCCATTTTTCTATATTCTCGTGGTGTCCTGAAAGTAATACTTCTGGAACTTTCATTCCTTCAAACACCTCTGGTCTGGTATATTGTGGATATTCAAGAAGTCCTTTCGAAAAGCTTTCTTCTTTTATAGAATCTTCTTTTAAAACACCTTCTACATATCGACTAACACTATCAATTAGCACCATTGCTGGAATTTCTCCACCTGTCAATACATAGTCTCCTATAGATATTTCTTCATCTACAATCTTATCCAATACCCTTTGGTCTATTCCTTCATAATGTCCACAAAGTATAATTAAATGGCTTTCTTTTGATAATTCTTCTACCTTTTTTTGATTTAATGGTTTTCCTTGTGGTGACATATAGATAACTTTTGCTTGTTCATCTTTTATAGCTTGATATGCATCATACACTACATCTGGTTTCATTACCATCCCAGCACCACCACCATAAGGTGTATCATCTACTTTTTTATGTTTATCTTTTGAAAAATCCCTGATATTTATTAACTGTACATTTATTAAGTCTTTTTCAATTGCTTTTCCAATAATACTTTGATTTAATATTTCAAACATTTCTGGAAATAGTGTTAAAACATCAAATTTCATAAAATACTCCTTTATATTAGTCCAGGAAGTAAATGTACAATCATTTTTTTATTTTCTATATCAATTTGTTTTATTACATCCTGAATGGCTGGTAAAAGAATTTGTTTTCCTTGTTTATCTTTTACAACATATATGTCATTACTACCAGTATTAAATATGTCATCTAAAGTTCCCAATAAAATTTGTTCATCTGTATATACCTCTAGTCCAAGCAAATCTACAATATAGTATCTTCCTTCTTCTAGTGCTTCCGTAGAATCCCTAGAAATTGTTAAATAACTATTTCGTAACATCTCCGCTTGTTCTATCTTATCTATACCTTTAAATTTTATTAATATCATATCTTTATGATATTTTACTTCTTCGATTTCATATTCTATTTGTGTATGATTGTTTTCGACATATACTGTTTTTAGTTTGTCAAATCTTCTTATATCATCTGTAAACGGTTTTACTTTCACCATTCCTTTAATCCCAAATGTATTGACAATTTGACCAATTTCTAGATTTGGTAGCATCTTGTTTACTCCCTTATCCTATAAATTCTACTGATGCTTTTTTATGTTCTTTATTTGCAACAGCTTTCATAACATTTCTAATAGATTGTGCAATTCTACCTTGCTTTCCTATTACTTTACCCATATCTTCTTGGGCTACTTTTACTTCAAATGTAATAGATTTACCATTCTCTATTGTATGAATTTCAATAGCTTCTTTGTTTTCTACTAAATTTGAAATGATAATTCTTAAAAATTCTTCCATAATTTCCTCCAACTAATTTGCTTATTTTTTGTTTAAAGAAATTATATGATTAGTTTGCTTTTTCAATTAAAGCTTTAACTGTATCTGTTGGTTTTGCACCATTTTTAATCCATTTTTCAACTTTTTCTTTGTCTAATACGATTGTTGCTGGGTCTGTCATTGGATTATATGTTCCTATTTGCTCTATGATTTTTCCATCTCTTGAAGCTCTTGAATCAGCAACTACAATGTGATAGAAAGGAGCTTTTTTCTTTCCTTGTCTTTGTAATCTTATTTTTACCATTTTGGGTTCACCTCCTAAATCGGGATTATGGGGACGGACTCAAAATTCCCTTTTTGGGATTTTTTGTCTTCCCCCTAATCTCTTTATTTTTATATATAAATTTAAAAATTTAATAACAACTTATAACTTAAAATTTTTCAATGTATTTTCATCTATTCCATTTAGCAACTTTTTCATGCCACCTTTGTTATTTTTCATCTGTTTCATCATTTTTTGCGTCATTTCAAAAGATTTCATAAATTTGTTAATATCTTGTACAGTTGTTCCACTTCCGTTTTGCAATCCTTTGTCTTCTACTCGCATTTAGTAATTTTGTGTTTCGCTTTTCTTCTTTTGTCATTGAACAAATGATAGCTTCGATTTTAACAAATTCTTTGTCATCGACTTTTAGGTCTTTTATTTGATTAAAACCTGGTATAAGTTTTAATAATGATGAAAACGACCCCATTTTCTTTACTTGTCGAATTTGTGCTAAATAATCATCTAAATCCCATTCTTTTTTCTTCATTTGTTTTTCAAGCTGTTCTGCTTGTTCTAAATCAAATGATTCTTCTGCTTTTTCTATAACTGCTAGAATGTCTCCCATTCCTAAAATTCTTTGTGCCATTCTATCTGGATGGAACACTTCTATATCACTTAATTTTTCTCCAGTTGCTGCAAATTTAATTGGTTTTCCAGTTACTTTCTTAACAGAAAGTGCTGCACCACCTCTTGTATCACCATCCAATTTTGTAAGGATAATTCCATCTATTCCAACTGTATCACTAAAGCTTTGTGCTACATTTACTGCATCTTGACCTGTCATACTATCTACAACAAGTAATATTTCATGTGGTTTCACATTTGCTTTTAAATTTTTTAGTTCTTGCATTAATTCTTCATCAATATGTAATCTACCAGCTGTATCTAAAATTACCACATCATTTAATTTTGACATAGCCATAGATAATGCTTGTCTTGCAATATGCACAACATCTTTTGAGTTTTCATTTGCAAAAACAGGTATATTTAACTGGGCACCAACAACTTGTAATTGTTTAATAGCAGCTGGTCTATATACATCACAAGCAACCAATAATGGTTTTTTTCCTTGTTTTCTAAGGATATTGGCTAATTTTCCTGCTGTTGTAGTTTTACCTGAACCTTGAAGACCTACTAGCATAATAATGGTTGGAGGATTTGGTGTAAAATTAATTTGACTTGTTTGTCCACCTAATAACTCTACCAATTCATCTTTTACAATTTTTACAACTTGTTGCCCTGGAGTCAATGATTTTAATACATCTTGCCCTAAGGCTTTTTCCTGAATGGTTGAAATAAAATCTTTTACAATCTTATAATTAACATCAGCTTCTAATAAGGCAAGTTTTACTTCTCTTAGCATTTCTTTTAAATCTGATTCTGTAATTCTTGCTTTTCCCCTGATTTTTCTTGTAATTTCTTGTAATCTAGAAGATAACCCTTCAAAAGCCATATTTTTCAACTCCATTCATTCTATTAAACTAAACAATTTAATTCTTTTTTTATATGTTCTAATACAACTGCTATTTGTTCATCAGAAGATTCTTTTTGAATCTTTGTCAATTCTGATAAAACTTCTTCAATCTTTTTTTCTTGTTTTAACATCCTTTTCATAAACAATAGCTTTTCTTCATATTCAAAAAGCTTTTTTTCCCCCTTTTTGATGATATCTCTAACAGCTTGTCTTGTAATTTCATTGTTTTCTGCAATCTCTGATAAAGACAAGTCATTATTATAGTAGTCATTTATGAGTTCAAATTGTTTTTCTGTTAATAATTTCCCATATAAATCACATAAAATACTGATTTTTACATTTTTCTCCATAAATAACGACTCCTTTAAAATGTAATGCTAATATACTTTACACTATTTTTGTTTGTTTGTCAATAGTTTTTTTAAAAAAAGCAACTATTTTGAGAACATTTCTTATATTTATGATTTATAAGAAAAGTCTCAAATAGTCGCTTAAAAATAATTATATCCATATCCATTGTTCGTAAAATTATTAAACCTTCTATTAGATATGGTAACAAATTTAATAGAATAAATATCGCAGTATGTTATTGTATCACTCTCCAAAGAACGCAATAAAATATAGCTTGCTCCGACATCTTCTAATATCCCAATCCTATCTACTAGATTATTTGTTCCAATCAGAAATTCCACTCGCATCAATTTCCCAATTTGCTCTCGTAAAAAAGCAGGCGTATAAATGGCATTTGTTAAAATTTCTGGTGAATCTTGATTAATGGTTACATTTCTATTTTCTCTTTTGTCTTGTCTTTCTTCTGGCATACTATCCCTCCTCATCTTTTAATCTGACTTTTGAATTATCTCGTTTGCAATATTAATTCGTATTTCTCCATTAAGTTACTATGTATTTGCATACTGACTTGTTGGACGATAAAAGCAATGGTCTCCTAGTCTCGTATGAAAAGTTCCTGAACCATTTCGCGGAAATGTCGTATCACAACTTGGTTTAAATGGATTCAAATACCATAAACATTCTCCAATTTCATTCAAGCGATTTCCTGCCAATGCCCAATCTGCTATATAGTAATGTTCTTCTGTTGGATTCATGTTATAAATGTTCTGTGGATTATATTGATTGAATAATGTTTCTGTTGCACAATCAAACTGTCCAGGTTGAAAGATAATGTTTCTAATACTACCGCCTTGTGATATTCTTGCATATTCTCCAGTCGATACATTCACTCTATTTAGAATCACACTTGCAACTGCTTTCATTCCATTATCCCCTTCTCCTCCGTGCTTCACATTGCACAATTCTTGCAATTAATTCTCTATCTGAATAGGCCATAATTTTCACCTCTACTATTAAAGTATATGCAAAAACATTTTATAAGTTCTTACTTTTTATTAAATTCGGGAAATTGGGGACGGACTCATTTTTCCCTTTTTTGATTTGGATTATAAATATAAAAAATGATACAATTTTGCATATATAAATTTGAAATTAGAAATTCTTTAATAAAAAAGTGAGAAATGTTCATTTTGCCTATGATTTTGGCAACAATGAAAGAGGCTTATTTTTTTATTTAGAATTTCTATGAAAATTTATCTTATACAAAATTGTGTAATGACTTTTATATTCTATATTTTTGTTGTGTAATGCTAAAAAGGGAAAAATGAGTCCGTCCCCAATTTCCCTTTTTTCTTATGTTCTTAATTCTGCTCCCAATGCTTTTTCTAATTCTGAGATAATATGATTCATTGTCACATTTACTTCCTCATCACTTAGTGTTTTATTTTTATCTCTGAATGTCAAGGCATATGCAACACTTTTTTTGTTTTCTCCTATTTTTTCATTTCTATAAATATCAAATAGTTTTAATCCTTCTAATAATTTTTTTGCTTTTTTTAGAATGATTTTTTCAATTTGTCCAACCTCAACAGTTTCATCTACAATAATCGCTATATCTCTTTCTACTGCTGGGAATTTTGGAACTTCTATATATTTCTTATTATTTCTTGAATATTTTTCTAATTTTGTAATATTGATTTCTGCCAAATATACTCTTTTTTCGATATCATAATTATTTAAAACAATGGGATGTACTTCTCCTAAAGTTGCAATAACATCTTTTCCTACTGTCATATTGGCACATCTACCTGGATGATACGATTGATTATTGGTTTCTCGCTCTACATCATAATGATTAATATATGTTGCTTCTAAAATATTTTCAACAATTCCTTTTAACATATAGAAATCTACATCTTCTCCATACATACCAATTGTTAAAATATTTTCTTGTAAAGGTACTTCTCCTTTTTCAACTTCACCATTCATATTTTTGTAATTTCTTGAAATATCAAATAATTTTACATTTTGATTTTTCTTATTGACATTATTAGCTAATATTTGTAACATACTTGGAATGGTTGATGGTCTCATCAATTTATATTCATCACTTAATGGATTTTGGATAGTAATTGCTGTTTTCTTTAAGTCGTCACTAATTTTTGATTTTTCTAAATCTTTTTCACTTAAAAATCCATATGTATAAATTTCTGATAATCCACTATTCACTAATACTTCTTGTATTTTCTTTTCTATTTTTTGCTCTTTATTTCTAATACCTAATGTTGTATCTGATTGGATTAAGGTTGCTTCTAATTTATCATATCCATAAAATCTTAACACTTCTTCTGCTAAATCTGCTAATTGTTCTATATCCATTCTAAAATATGGTGCAGTAGCAGTATCTTTTTCAACATGTATATCTAATTTATTTAAAATATCTATCATGTCTTCCTTAGAAATATGTGTTCCTAATAATTGATTGATTCTGTCACTATCTAGTTTTATTTGGTGTACTTTTTGTTTTGTTGGATATACATCAACTTTTCCATCTACTACTTCACCTGCTTGTAAGATTTCCACCAATTCTACTGCACGATTCACTGCTCTTAGTGCATTTTCTGGTGACAATCCTTTTTCAAAACGAGAAGATGCTTCTGTTCTTAGTCCAACTTTCTTAGCTGTTTTTCTAACAGCTCCACCATAAAATACAGCTGATTCAAATACAACTGTTTTTGTATCTTCCTCAATTTCTGAATTTAATCCTCCCATAACGCCTGCAATAGCTACTGCCTTTTTATCATCTGCAATCACTAGATCGTTTTCATCTAGTATTCTTTCTTGTTCATCTAGAGTAGTAATTTTTTCATTGTGTTTTGCTCTTCTTACTGTAATATGTTTTCCTTCAATAGAATTGATATCAAATGCATGCATTGGTTGCCCCATTTCTAACATTACATAGTTAGTAATATCTACAATGTTATTAATACTTCTTACTCCACAAGCATTTAACCTTCTTACCATCCATTTAGGTGATGGACCTATCTTTACATTTTTTACAACTCTTGCAATATATCGATAACATAAGTCAGGTGCTGTAATATCTACTTTTAATCCTTCAATTTCCTTTTTGTCTTCAATATTTAGTTCGTCAATATTTTTTCTAGGGTTTTTAAATGGTTTTCCAAGAGACACTGCGGTTTCTCTTCCTAATCCCTCAATAGACAAACAATCTGGTCTATTAGGTGTAATTTCGAAATCAATGATATCTTCTTTTAATTCTAGTGCTTCTACAAAATCTTTTCCTAAATCGTTTTCATATTTATCATCTAAAATAAATATACCATCTACCACTTTGTCTGGATAATTTGCTGGGTCAATTTCTAATTCTTCCATTCCACACATCATACCTTCTGATTTTACACCACGTAGTTTTCCAGTATGAATGGTTACTCCATCTGGTAATTCTGCCCCATCTTTTGCCACAGGTACAAATTGTCCTGTTTCTCCTACTTTTATGTTAGGTGCTGCTGTTACGATTTGAAGTATTTCTCCATTTCCAACATCTATTTTGGTTACTACTAATTTATCTGCATCTGGATGTTTCGTAACTTCTAAAATTTTTCCAATCACTACATTTTTTATATTATTTCCTTTTTGCTCTATGGTTTCTACTTTAGAACCTGTCATTGTTAAGATGTCTCCTAGTTTTATCGTATCAACATCTATATCGCTATATTCTTCTAACCACTCTCTACTTGCTTTCATTTATATATCCTTCCTTTCTCTAGATACAAATCTGGTTAAAACATTCTTTTTCAACCTTTGCATTTTCTTATGTTAAACATTATTTTTATTATCTATATTGTCCATATTGATTTCCTTGATTATATTTCTTAGCTCCTTGCCAATTGTTATATGATGACACTACTCTTTCTGATTTAGAACTATAACTTCTACTAACATTTTCTGTTCGTTTTTTACACGCTTCATCAACACCAATTTCTCCCATCATTTTTCTTCTTTTTTCTTGAAATGGTGTTTCTACATAAGGAACTTCTTTTAATTCTTTTTCATCTAATCGTAACCAATATTTTGTGTGCAATATATCTGCTGGATTGGTCGGAACAGCTATATGATTTTTAAATTCTTCACTCTGTAATTTTTTCATTGCTTCGCTTAATGTATATGCTTTTTCTCTTCTCTTAAAAAATGCCATTTTCATTTCTCCTTAATCAATTAAATTTTTAATTAATTTTTATTTAATAATATTTTTTTTCGAAATATTTGATTTTAATAGTATATGATTGTATTTTTATCGGTTTCATCTCTTTTTTAAAATTGTTTTAAAAATCTAATGTCATTCTCAAATAATAGTCTCATATCTTCAATTCCATATTTTGCCATAGCAATTCTTTCTACACCGAAACCGAAGGCAAACCCTGAATAAACATCTGGATCAATTCCACAATTTCTTAAAACATTTGGGTGAACTTCTCCACATCCTAATAATTCTATCCAGCCTTCTCCTTTACACACTCTACATCCTTTTCCCCCACATACAAAGCATGATACATCTGCTTCTGCTGATGGTTCTGTAAATGGAAAGTGATGTGGTCTAAAACGAATTTTAGTGTTTTCTCCCAAACATTTTTTAGCAAACATTTCCAATGTTCCTTTTAAGTCTGCCATAGAAATATTTTTATCTACTACCAATCCTTCTACTTGATGGAATACTGGTGAATGTGTTGCATCCACACTATCAGATCTATACACCGCTCCTGGACATATAATTTTGATTGGTGGTTTTTGATTTTCCATAACTCTTGCTTGAACAGGTGATGTTTGGCTTCTTAACAGAATGTCATCTGTAATATAAAATGTATCTTGTACATCTCTTGCTGGATGATCTGGTGGTGTATTTAGTTTGTCAAAGTTATAGGTTGCTTTTTCTACTTCTGGACCATCTGCAATTTCATATCCCATTCCTAAGAATATTTCTTCTACTTCTTCTATAATCTTTGTAATTGGATGTAAGGATCCTAAAACAACTTTTTTACTTGGTTCTGTCACATCAATGGTTTCTGTTTCTAATCTTTTTAAAAGTTCTTGATTTTTAAATTCTGTTTCTTTTTTCAGAATTAATGTTTCAATCTTTTCTCTTAATTCATTTACTAAGCTTCCAATCACAGGTCTTTCTTCTGGAGATAATCCTCCCATTCCTCTTAAAATAAGGGTTAATTCTCCTTTTTTTCCTAAATATTTCACTCTTAATTCATTTAATTCTTTCATATCTTTTGCATTAGAAATCTCTTTGATAGATTTTTCCTTAATATTTGCAATTTGTTCTTTCATTTTCGCCCATCCCTTTCATTATATTGGCTTATACTCTCTTGTTTCTTTATATTGCCCATATTTTCTGTTTAATAAAGAAGTTCTCTTTTCACTAGTTTTTCGATTTTTTTCTGTTAGAAGTAATACCTTTTTATTTTTTCTTTTTTCCTTTAAGTTGCTAACATATTCTATTTTATCTTTAAAATGAATTTTTAGGATGTATACGCCCCATTCATTTAAAAATAAATTCGGTTCTACTTTTTTATTTGGAAATTCTAGTTTTGCTTCTTCAATATTTTTTATTAGTTCTTCTTTTGTAAAGTTCTTTGAATCAAAATAATATTCAATACATTTTCCTTTACTATTCATTTTTTATCAACATCCTTTATTAAATTTTATTTAAAATTTAAATCCTTGTCATCAAAAAAACCATCTCTTCCTAGTTTGTATTAGGACGAAATGGCTATTTTCCGTGGTACCACCTAAATTTATTAGCATATTTTATACTAACCTCGTTATAGTTTTAACGGTTCAACCGCCTTTTCCTACTATTGTTTCAAAAAAGGACCTAAAAAGTGAATTTTCTATATACGATATTTAATGGTTTCCAGCCAATGACCATTTTCTCTTGTAAATACTTAAAATATATATACTTTGCTTTTTAATTGGTTTTATTCTATTTTTCTTACAGATAATATTGTATCATAAAAAGGCTTGAAAAACAAGCCTTTTTTAGAAAATATTTTTAAATTTTTATAATATTTACCTTTATTAAATTTCATAATATTTGTATTTAAACTTTTTATTTAATATAAAACTCCCATATTTAAAAAATATAGGAGTTTCTTTCTAATTACAACCACAAGTATTATTATGATTCATATAATATTTCTTTTCAGCTAATTTATCTTGAACACCTCTTAATGCTTCTCCAAATCTTTGGAAGTGGACAATTTCTCTTTCTCTTAAATATCTTAATGGATCTAATACATCTGGATTATCTCTACATAAGTCAATTAATTTTTCATATGTTGCTCTTGCTTTTTGCTCTGCTGCTAAATCTTCTTGTAAGTTTGCTATTGGGTCTCCTTTACAAGCAAGTACTCCTGCATTAAATGGAAATCCTGCTGCTGCTTGTGGATATACATCTACACCATGTGGTGTGTGTTTCTTATCTATCCTAGAAGAAAATTTTTAGGTAACTATTCATTTTGTATTTTCCATATATTGTATTTAAAAATATGTGAGTTATTGAAAATTTCAAAGGTTAATTTTACGACATTTTCTACTACCTTATAAGATGATTGATATTTTAATGAAAATAAGTGTTTTTTTAATATTAAAAACGACAGTTTCTTGTGTGGTGGTTAGGTTGGTGATAGCCATATCGCCAACCTAGCCGGGTACGCTTATGGATTACTTATTTAGAAAAATATTTGATTTATTATAGTTTGATTTAGAAAGGGTGATTTATGTGAAATATTATGAAAAAAATATTGTATTATTTGTTTATAGATTTAAGATTGTATTAAGTACAAATATAAAATATTTATTAGGTAATAAAAAGTATTATCAAGTTGTTGTAAGAAGGTTAGTTAATAAAGGCTATTTAAGAAGATATAAAACTAAGTATCTAATGTTAGGACAAGTTGGTAAAAAATATATTAAAGAATTGGGTTATTCATATTCTAAACCATCTTATAAGAAGGATTATGTAAGAAGAATGACTACTATTAGCCTTTTAGCAAGTCTTTTTATTGGAAATGGTATAGAATTTAACCCTAGTTTTGAATTAAAAGATTTTACTCATTTTAGAACACAATCAAGACCATTTATCGGTAGCATAAAATTTAATGGAAATGATTACTTAGTATATTATATTTCAAAGAAAAGTAGTAAAAGATTTTGCAATTCCATTATTTATGATTTTCAAAAAGAACAAAAATATAAACAGGCTATTTTATTTATTGAAGATATAAATATGATAAATATAAAAGATTATGCCTTTGGTTCAAATCAATTTATTATTTTTTCATGTCCTTTTGAAAACTTGATATATTTATTTAGTGAACAATTTAAAATAGATTATAGAAAGATTTTAAATAAATTTGGATATACAAATTCTTTTATTAGTAAGTGGTATTTTTGTGATTATGAAACTCAAAATAAACAATTTATCACATTTTTGCCATTTATTGATTGTGAAAAGATTTATAAGTTAATAACTTTTTGTAGGGAAAATAAAAAATATATAGAAAATTTACATATAATTTGTTCAAAGAATGTAACTAATATTTTAAATAAATATTTTCCAATTTTAGAGATAAATGTTGTTGATTTTGAAAAGTATATAAAAGAGTTTAAAGTTTATCATTTATAATTAAATATTTATGCCCCTAACAAATTAAAAAATGATAAGTTAGAGGCATTTTTGTTACAGAAGAAATTATTTAGTTTGTTTATAATCTTTTAGAAATTGAATTAATTTGGAAAAAATTGGACTTTGTGAATATTTTGGTACATCATATTCGATAAAGACATCTGCTACTGTTGTAGCACCTTTGTTCATAATTGATTGAACTCTTTTATCATTCATAATTCGACTAGAAACTTTGTCG
>CALXQV010000012.1 GCA_944390535.1 uncultured Clostridia bacterium
TAGTAACTGCTAAACTTATATTCTCTGTAGTTTCCTTTGTCAAATAATTATCTGCTGAATGTACTTCACTAATCTTTCTTGTTATTTTTTCATTACTTGATATCTTCTTATACATATTTCACCTCCAAATTACTATTTTATATTATTTTCCTTCCTTTATTTATGGTTAGGTGGTCCTAAATAATTCTCTATTTTAGTTTGCCATAATACATGTCGCTAAATATTCCATTCTTTTCAATTAATTCATCGTATTTACCACTTTCTGCTATATCACCTTTATTTAATACAATAATCCTATCACAATTCTTTAAAGTGGTTAATCTATGTGCTATTGAAATAATTGTCGTATGATTTTCTAACTGCAATTTTTCTATTTCTGTCTGAATATGTTTTTCAGAGGTATTATCTAATGCTGAAGTTGCTTCATCTAATATTAATATTTTAGGTTTTCGTAAGAAAATTCTTGCTATTGCTATCCTTTGTCTTTGGCCTCCTGATAAATTATTTCCTCCTTCAGATATAACTGAGTTGAATTTATCTGGTAAACTATTTATATAATCATATATGTATGCCTTTTTAGCTGCTGCCTCAACTTCTTCTAGTGAAACTTCTCTATCGATTCCATAACAAATATTTTCAAAAATGGTTCCTGCTATTAAGAAAGGACTTTGAGGAACTAATGCTATCAATTCAGAAATATCTTTCCTATTTAAAGAATTTATATTTTTAGAATCTAATATAATTGTTCCATATCCCTTTTCTAATTTGCAAATAGCTTTTATTAAAGATGATTTTCCACATCCGCTTGGTCCAGCTATTCCTAAAAACATTCCTTTATCTACTGATAAATTGAAATTATTTAAAATTATCTTATTTTTATCTTCATTGTAGTAAAACATTAAATTTTCTATTTTTATGATAGGGTCAATTTCTTTAGATTCCTTTTTCTCTGTTAATTCTGTATATGAAAAATCATTTGGTATTTCAACCATTTTGAAGAAATCTGTTGCTAAGACTGTACATTCTGATAATTCGTCAAATATCCTATGTAGTTCTTCTAGTGGTTTTATTAATTGGTTAAAACATAAGTAAGCTGTTAAAACGCTACCCACTGAAATAATATTTTTTGTTGCTAAATATGTTGAAATGCCTATAATTAGTACAGTAAATAAAGCTTCATTAACAAATTTCAAGCAATCGTAAATAGCCATTGCTTTATGATGTTTCATTTCCTTTTTTCTTAAAAATTCAGATTTATCATTAAATCTATTGCTTTCAAAATTAACACTATCACAAATTCTTATCACTTCAATACCATTTATTAATTCAACTATCGTTCCATCCATTTGTGACTTGCTTTCTAAAAGTTCTACTCTAATTCCTTTTTGACTACTTATTTGTTTAAAAACAATAAATATTCCTATTGGTATAACTAACATCATTGGTAAAGCTAGGATAAATGGTAATGTAATGAAAATTGTTATAATTGCTGCTATACTATTGAATATTGCTGGAGCAAAATCCATAAATAACAATTTTTCTAATTTTACTGTTCCTTCTAAGCATCTATTCATTCTACCATGTATATTTCCTGTCATATTTTCCCTAAAATACGATAATGGTGCCATTAACAATGATTTAATCACCATTCCTCTTGCTTGTTTTTCTGTTCTAGTAGCAGTATCTTCTACCATAACTCTTCTGATGATTTTTATGATTTCGTTTGCTACATTTACAATCAATATTAAAATTAAAAAAGGAATCACTTTTTTAAATGCAATTTCATTTTGTGTTAATATATCATCTGTCAGCCATCCTATTGCTTTAGGTGTTATTTGTGTTAAACCAGCAGATATAATCATTATTGTAACTATAATTCCAAAACTAAGTTTTTGTCTTTTGTTTAATATTTTATAGAGTTTTTTTAATACATCTTTAATAGAACTGTTTTTCATCAATTTTCCCCTTTTCAACAAATTACATTAATTTTACCATACATTAAGAAAAAAGTAAACTATTTACATAATATGCAATGACTTCTAGACTGTACTTTACTAAAACATCCCATTTCAATATTCTTCATATTTTTTATCGCTTGTAAAATATGAAAACTGAGAGAAATGATATATTTCTCTCATTCAATATTATTCTATTTCATCACTATTTTCTACTGTAGAAGTATTTGAGGTAGATGTACTTGTATTTGTACTTGATGTTGTATTTGAAGTATTTGTTGAAGTATTGGTACTTCCTGTACTGTTTGCCGTATTGTTGGCAGTAGAATTTGTTGTACTTGTATTTGTTGAAGTTGTATGATTGCTATTTGTATTTGTTGTATTCGTACGATTACTATCTAATGTGGTATTTGTTGTTATATTTGTCGAGGTGTTTGTTGTTGGAATCTCATTTTCTAAATCTGGATCTAATGTTAAATCATCATTAAATACATTTTGATTACTTTCATTACTCTGTTCATCTTGATTATGCTTTGTTGTAACCTTGTTTCCAGAATGTTCTGTACAATTATGTGGTTTTGTTCCCCATAAGAAGTATTCTTCATATGTATTTGTGCAACCACTATTAGCAATACCCCCAGAATTAGCGCAAATTATTTCTGTCTGTATCCAACTAGGTTTTTCAAATGTGGTATTAGCTAATCCAGAATGAATATTTCTCATAACATTTGCCCAGATAATTCCTGCTGGATTTTGTCTATTAAAATAGATTGTTTCATTTTGATCATATCCAAACCATGTAGCTGCTGTATAGTATGGTGTAAAACCACATAGCCATCTATCGTAATTTTCATCTGTTGTTCCTGTTTTAGCTGCTACATCTATTCCTGAGATTGAACAATAGGTGGCTGTTCCATTATTTCCCTTAACAGGTTGTGTTAATATCTCTTTTAAGATATATGCTACTTGTTCTGAAAATACCCTGTGAGATTTCGCTTTTGCCTCTACAATTGTTTTTCCAGAAGAATTGCTGATTTTCGTATAAAAGGTTGGTTCTATATATACACCATCATTTGCAATTGTTGCATAAGCTGCTGCCATCTCCAAAGGTGTAATTCCTTTATCTAGTCCTCCTAAGGCCAAAGATAGGCTCTCATCTTTTTCTGTTAATGAAGTAATTCCCATATCTTTTAAATAAGAGATAGAAGTTTTAATTCCTATTTGCTCCATCATTTCTACAAAAGGGATATTTTGAGAAGATTCTACTGCTCTTCTTACTGTTGTTTCTCCTAGATAACCATCATAATTAACAGGACGATAATTTCCTTCAAAAGTTGTTTCTACATCTGCATAGATTGTCGCTGCTGTAAATTTCTTCTTGTCAATTCCTGGCGCTAAAACTGCTAAAGGTTTAATAGAAGAACCGGTTTGTCTAGTACTTTGTGTAGCTCTATTTAGTCCCCTTGCTGTATCCTTTTCTCCTAATCCTCCCACACAAGCTACTACTTGGCCTGTTTGATGATCAATAATTACCATTGCTGCTTGTGCTGGGTCGCCACCCTCTTTAGATGCAATATGATATTGACGTTTATTGAATTCTGTTTCTGTTTTATCTTGAATATTTGTGTTTTGTGTACTATGAATTGTTAGACCACCTAAATACAAATAATTTGTAGCAAAATCTTCTGTTATATGTTTCTTATCTGCAATATCTTGAATGATTTCATTGATTAAAGCATCTGTATGATAAGAATAAATACCATCACTTGCTTCAACTGTTCCTTGTTTAAAATTTAAGCCCCTTTTTACTTCTGTTTCAGCAACATGATATTCTTCTCCTGTTATATATTCTAACTCTAACATTTTATCTAGTACAGTTATGGTTCTCTTTCTTATTTTTTCTGTATTATCTGTTTCATCATCAAATGGATTATATGAATTTGGAGAGTTATTAATTCCTGCTAAAAAAGCACATTCTGCTAAGGATAAGTTCTGAACATCCTTGTTAAAATAATACTGACTGCCAGCACCCACACCATATATATTTGGTCCAACATATATAACATTTAGGTACATGTCTAATATTTCTTCTTTTGAAAAATAACATTCTAATAAGTATGCCTTCCACCACTCTTTTACTTTTCTAGAAATGGAACCGCTACTATCTCCTGTTAAATTCTTAACCAATTGTTGCGTAATGGTACTTCCACCAAAAGAAGAATTTCCTATATGTATGACATAATTAATTATAGCTGAACCTGTTCTTTTTATGTCCACTCCATGGTGTTTATAATATCTTTCATCTTCAATAGCAACATAGGCATTTTTTAGATTGTCTGGCATATTCTCATTTTCAATTTTTATTTTCTTTCTTTCACTGCCAAGTTCTGCAATGACATTGCCATTAGAATCAATGACAACAGAATTTTCATTTGTAAACATATCTGTTGTTATCTGTTTCCAATTGTGAGCAGAAATACCTAAAATAATGGCTAAAAGGATGATAACAATCATAATGACAGTTAGTATCACTCTTTTTAGTTTCTTTTTTCTAATTGCTTTTTTATAATCAATATTATTTTCTTCATTTTGGTTTTTACTATGCTTACTTTTCTTAGCTTTATGTTTATTTCTTAATTTCTTTTTATTTTCTCCCTCTATGAATTTTTCTCGTTCTTCTTTTTCTTTTTGCATTTTTCTCATAGCTCTAGGAAGTTCTTCTTGTTTCTTTTTATGATTAAACATATATTCACTTCCTTTATTTTATGATAAATTTATTAATAGTATATCACAATCATTAAAAAAATCAAATTCTTAAAATTTATTAAATTTCGCCAAACATAAAATTACTATTTGATTTTAAGTTTATTATGTAGTATTTCAAAGTAGCATATCATAAACCTAAAATCGATTGATAACAACAAGGTTAAGAAACTTTCATATTATACTAAAACTTTGCGCAAAACTTTTTCTTTTTCTATTTCCTTTTTTACTGTATTGAGATATAATACGATATATACTAAGGAGTGTGAAAACATATGATAAAAAGAGAAGAAAATCCTGATTATATTAATTCTTTTTTAGATTATAGTGCCACTATTTTAAATAAGTCCCCAAATAGTATTAAAGAATATAATTATGATTTAATGATGTTTTTTCGATTTATAAAAATTCATTTTCATATGACAAAAGAAACAGATTTCACAAAAATTGAAATTCATGATATTCCCATTGATATTGTAAAAAAAATTACTTTAGAGGATATTCATGCATTTATTAGCTATATGGCAATAGAACTTAGAAGTAAAGCTGCCACAAGAGCAAGAAAGGTATCTACTATTAGAATCTTTTTTAAATATCTTTCACAAAAAGCAAATCTTATAGAGGTTAACCCTGCTCAAAATTTGGAAACACCAAAAGCAGATAAGAGACTTCCTAAATATCTAAATTTGGAAGAAAGTAAACGATTATTAACTGTAACAGAAAATGAAGATAATCGTAATTATCAAAGAGATTATGCCATTATCACTTTGTTTTTAAATTGTGGTCTTCGTTTATCTGAATTGGTGGGAATTGATATCAAAGATATTGATTTTAGTGAAGCAAAGTTAAATGTTATAGGTAAAGGAAATAAAGAAAGAACCATTTATCTAAATCAAGCTTGTTTAAAAGCGATTGGAGAATATCTACAAGTACGCCCTAAAGAGGGTGTTAAAGTTGATAAGCTAAATTCTCATAAAGCTTTATTTCTAAGCGAGCGTCGTGAAAGGATTAGTAAAAGAAC
Source organism: uncultured Clostridia bacterium (assembly GCA_944390535.1). Classification (GTDB taxonomy): domain Bacteria; phylum Bacillota; class Clostridia; order TANB77; family CAG-508; genus CAG-269. The sequence goes on from CALXQV010000012.1 coordinate 5,740, forward strand.
TGTTCAATATATTGTAAACAAAGAGTTACAATCTGCTGGACTTGATACCAATAAATATTCTGTACATAAATTAAGACATACAGCTGCTACTTTAATGTATCAATATGGAAATGTAGATATTAGAGCTTTACAAGTACTTTTAGGACATGAAAGTATTTCTACTACTGAAATTTATACACATGTTGATAATTCTCAAGTTAGAAATGCAGTGGAAAGTAATCCATTAGCCAATTTATAGTATAGAATAATTTATGTGTAATCATTTTAGAGCCAAACACTGTTACTGAATAGAAGAAAATCAAGCTTAATGTGTATATAAACATACATTAAGCTTTTTAGTTACTTTTCTTGCATTTTTCTAATCTTTTTTATTGCTTGCGGAATCATTTCAATTGTATCAGATGCTTTCATACTAATATCTGTATATGTTTCTTGGGCTAATTCTCCTGCCATTCCCGCTAAATAACTACCTGCTGCAATTATCTTTACATCTGGTTTATGGTAACCTAACATACCAACTAATATGCCTGATAATACATCTCCGCTCCCTGCTGTTGCCATTCCAGGACAACCTCTTTCTACAAGATATGTATTTGTACCATCAGTAATGATTGTCGTACTTCCTTTTAACAGTAAGAGAATTTGATAAGTTTTTGCAAAATTTCTAGCAATTTCAATTGGATTTTCTTTTATTTTTTCAATCGGTATTTTTGATAATCTCTCAAATTCTTTTAAATGTGGTGTTAAAATAACTTTACATTTTGTATTTCGCAACATATCCAAGTCCATTTGAGATAAGGTATTTAATCCATCTGCATCAATGATACAAGAAATTTCTTTTGTTCGTAATATATATTCTAAAATTTTTTCATTATCTTTTCCTGTTCCCCATCCCATTCCAATCGCAATTGCCTTTAATTTTTCTAATGCTTTGTCAATTTCTTCTTTGCAAAATTTCATTTTTTGTTGTTCATCATTTTCTATCGGAAATACAGTTTGTTCCAGCAAATATGGAGTAATACTATTTTCTATACTCTTAGGAATAATGATTCTAATAACTCCACAACCTGCTCGTAGTGCTGTGGAACTCATATTGGCTAGTTTCACAGCCCCTGTATATTCTACACATCCTCCCATAATTCCTACATATCCATAGGTTCCTTTATGACTATCTTTTTCTCTTTCTTTGAAAATTTCTTTCAAATCCTGGTTGGTTATTTTTAAATAATTTGTATTCATATGTTCCTTCTTTTCTATTTTAGTATTTTGAATTGATAATAAAAATCATTTTTAGGAATGTTTTTTATACTATGAAAGATATATATTTTAATATAGCAAAAATGATTTCGATAAAAATGGCCACTTGTGCAGTTCCTGCCAAAGTTCCTGTTATGAATCTTCTAATATTTGTTGACTCTCGAATGTTTTTATATTGAATATACCAATCTAAAAACATGATTAATAGAAATATAGCAGATATATAAATAGGTATTCGGAACTGAAAAATATATATCAAAATTCCTAATAATTGTCCAACTAATATTCCTGTACATCTACTACAAATAGGAAATTGCCAACCTTTTATTTTAAAACTTCTATCTTCCCTTTGATGGCAACCACATCGATTTCCTAATCGCATAAAAAATGCCCATGTTTTTATTTTCGTACTTTTCTTCATTAAAATCTTCTTCCACAATCATTACAAATATTGGTTGTTTTCGTTTCTGTTGTTGTATCTCCTGTATTGCACATTCCACACAAGATTCCTGGCCATCCGAATAATAGATACCCGCAACACGCATCTCCTCCATCAAAGCCTTTTGTTTTGGTTTTGGTATCAATAATACTAGATATATTTGTACTTCCACAATTTGGACATCTCATAAAAACATTCCTCCTATTTTATACTATCTCTTCTTTTTTATATGTATATATCATAATTTAGGAATTTTATCAATTAATATTTTATTAAGTTTTTATACTATACGTATATTATTTTATTAAACTTTATGTAAGCATTGATAAAACTGCTCATGATATATTGAACAGTTTTATCCTTTATATATTTTACGAATTGACACATCTCTTATCTTCCGCCCATTCCGACCTCCGGCCACCTCCGCCGTCCGCCACCGCTTGAGAAGCCTCCACCTCCTCCATAGCCACTAGATGCACTATGTGCAGCAATTTGTGCAACTGATGTGGAATATGCTTTTGATACACCTTGATTTAAGATTGATATTGTTGATGTACCAATGGTATGTGTTGAATAATAAAGAGGATTTGTTGAAAAATAAATAATTGGATATTTATTCTTCATTTCTGCGTCCCAAGTATCTTCAAGAAATACAGTTGGATATTTTGCTTTCATTTGGTCTATTACTTTATTAGCTATTCCAAAAGCAGTTGCATAAACAAGATATTTCTCCCAAATAGCTAATTGAGGTATTTCTTTTTCGTTTAATAAAGAGTAGTCATCTAGAAATCTTTTTAATGCTTCCCATTGTATTTTTTCGTCATATCCTTTTTGGGTAATGACTGCTATCTTATTTTGTATTTTAACTTTTAAATGTAAAGCATATAAGATAACAATGACTAATGGTAATATTCCTATTACAAATGTTGCTACACTTTCTTTCCATCCAATTGCAAAAGAAATATCAACAGGAATTTGTAAACTTGGAATGTGTAGCATTACTGTAAAGGCTACTAAAAATGTATACATGCATAAAATTACATTGAAAAATATGCTAGCTGATTTAGATTGTCTATAGGTATTTTCTTCTTTTTTATCAATGTATTGCATATTATATAATTCATTTCTTGTTTCATTTACCATAGAATATATATATGCACTATAATTTGAGTAATGCTTTTTTGCATAATCATTTAATTCTGTAATTTCTAACCTTTCTTTGCCTTTGCTTGCTTGTTCCAACAACTTGTATACTTCATATTCTTCTTTCTTTAAAGATGTTCCATCTCCTATCAAAGAAATGTATATTTTTTCTCCTTCAGTTTCTAAAGTAATTATCTTTTTTAAGCACAAATGTAATATGGTAGAGGCAACCATTTGCGATTGAATCTTTGAAGTTTCTAATTTTTCTTTTTCAAAGTGATAAAGATAAATAGCTTCATTTGGTGTAGAAGTGCCTTCTCTTGGGATTTCCCTATAATATTTTAATTCTTTTTTAAGGATACCATCATTTTCTTTTTTATTAATTTTTCTATATTTTACAATTTTTATAATGTAAATAAGCAATACCGTCACATAAATAGCTATTGATACTATTTTAAATATCAAAGACTGTCTATTCGTTTCATTTGACCATTGCGTTTCTTCTTTTATAATATTATCTATATTATGGTACTTTCTCTCTTTGTTTTCTGATACATTAAAAATCTCTTCTGTACTTACCACTCTTACTTCTAGCATAGCACCTGGTCTTAAATCAGCAATTTCAAATTTTACTGTATCATTAGTGATTTTTTCAATATTTCCATTAATTTGACCATGTCCCCATACTTTTAAATTATCTATATTTTGAACACCTTGTGGTAATGTAATTTTTCCAGTTAAAGATTTTACTGGAATTGCATTTTTTTCTTCTTCTATAAATTTCCAATAGAATTCTTGGCAATCATAATAACTGGTTATCACATCTTCAATTTTATAAGAAACTTGATATTTTCGATTTCCTGAAAGATTACTCATGCCTGTTCCCCAAGCAATTTCAAACACATTACCACCAATATCTAAACCATAAAACAAATCTTCTCCCACATGGTAGACTTCTTGATATATTTCTGTTAGTTCTGAGTTATTTTCTAAATCTTTTACTTTGACATCTGTGATATTACCATATAAACTACTAGAAAGTGAAAAGTTCTTGAATAATGTTCCTGTGTTTTTTACATACACATCCCATGTTTCTATAACATTGATACTTCCATCTTGATTTAAGGAAACATCATAATTTAGATGATTTAAATATTGTATTTTGTCTTCTTTATTATCTTGCATAATAGTAAAAAGAATAAATATACATATAATTATTGATAAGATAGTCATTATCAATAATTTTTTTAAAAACTTTTTCATCTTCTCCCTCCTTTGTTTTATATCATATCATAACTTTTTTTAAAAATATATATTTTTTAAAAAATGCTGGACATGTTTTTAGTATTTGTGATATCATAGTAAAGAACTTAAGATAAATTTTTTTGTTTTTAATGGAGGTATAAAATATGATAAAGAATTTAAAATTCCTTTCTATAATAGCAATATTATTAATAATCGTATCTTTTGCTACAAATGTTTTAGCAGTAGATATGGATATTAATGAAACAAATACTGAAAATACAACTTCTAATACATCAAATACATCTACTAACACATCAAATGTATCTACTAATTCTAATTCAACAAATACATCTAGATTAAATATTACTTCTAATACATCATCAACAACAAATACTTCTTCACCTACCACAGATACAACAACAGTGCAAAGTAGTTTACCTGAAAGTAATTTAGGGATTTCTAATGTATTATCTATAATTTTAATTGCTATTGGTGTATTACTCATATTGTTAGCAATTGCTATTTTAATTAGACTTGGAAAATAATAGTAAAATTTTAAGGTTTTAACTTTTTTAAGTTAAAATCTTTTTTGTTAATCATTTTTTCATCTTTCTTTTGCAATTTTTTCATGTATAATTCTATGACATTTTTTAGATAATATTAATGAGAATATATTGTTTAATATTATTTTCATTATATTTTTAAAAGGAGGATTTGACATGAAAAAGAAAGTATTTATTATATTTGCTATCATTATTGGTATTATATTTTCATTTTCTGTATGTTTTGCAGCAGATGAGCATCCTTTAAAAGATGCTGCAAATACAGTTAGAGATGCTGTTAATAATACGGAAGATGCCGTTGAAGGTGCTATGCATAATGCTGGGGATGCTATAAAAAATTCTACTGAAAAAACAGAAAATACGATGGAAAATGCAGGAAATGCAGTTAAAAATACTGGAAATACCGTAGAAAAGGATATGACTAATGCAACTTCTAGAACTACAAATAATGATACTTATACAGCAGCAAGAACATCTACAAATGGAAATGCAACTTTTATGGGAATGAATGCAACTGCTTGGACTTGGTTAATCTTAGGTATTGCAGCTATTGCTATCATTGCAGTTGTTTGGTATTATTCGACACAAATCACTTCTGATAATAATCATTCAAGAAGAGATTAATTTATTAGTTAACAGATAGAAATTTAAGAATATTTCTATCTGTTCTATTTTATTATTCTATGATTTATGATATAATATTCAAAAAACAAAGAGGTAGGTATATGAATACAAAATTAATTGCAAAAAATCCAACTGCTTATCATAACTATTTTATTGAAGATAAAATAGAAACAGGAATTGTTTTATTTGGAACAGAAATAAAATCTATCCGTGCTGGTAAAGTTAATTTAAAAGACAGTTATGCCAATATTAAAAATGGTGAAGTATATATATCTAGTATGCATATTAGTCCTTATGAGCATGGAAATATTTTTAATAAAAACCCATTAAGAGATAGAAAATTATTATTAAATAAAAGAGAAATTAATAAATTAATTGGTCTTACAAAACAAAAAGGTTATACATTAATTCCTATTAGTATGTATTTTAAGGGAAATTTTGTTAAAGTAGAATTAGGTATTGGAAAAGGAAAAAAATTGTATGATAAACGCGAAGACATTGCTAAAAAAGATGCACAACGACAAATTGCAATCAATTTGAAAAATAAACAAATGTAAAAGGACTAGATTATAATTCTAGCCCTTTTTCTCTACTTTGTTTTTTGTGTAATTTATTAAACTTACTTTTTGACAAGCATTTTTCTTACTTCTTTTATTATATTCTTCTTCGCTTAATTTTGGCATATTTTTCTTCTACTAGATTTTACCAGCTGAACCAAACACGTCTCTCATTTTATGAGCAACAGTTTCTTTTATTAAATCTCTAGCTGGTGTTAAATACTTCCTAGGATCAAAAGCACTTGGATCTTCTATAAATACTTTTCTAATGCCTGCTGTCATAGCCAATCTTAAATCTGTATCCACATTAATTTTAGAAACACCAGATACACTTGCCTCATGTAAAATCTCATCAGGTACCCCTTTTGCCCCTGGAATATTTCCTCCATATTGATTACACATTTCGACTAACTCAGGAATAACAGTTGAAGCTCCATGTAATACAATTGGTGTATTTGGTATTTTTTCTTTTATCTCTTTTAAAATGTCAAAACGTAATTTTGCTTCTCCTTTAAATTTGTATGCTCCATGACTTGTTCCAATAGCAATTGCTAAAGAATCACACCCTGTTCTTCTTACAAATTCTTCTGCTTGTATAGGGTCTGTATACATAGCATCTGATGCTGCTACATTGACATCATCTTCTATACCTGCTAATTTTCCAAGTTCTGCTTCTACAACAACACCTTTTGAGTGTGCATAATCTACTACTTGTTTTGTTAGAGCAACATTTTCTTCAAAATCATATTTTGAACCATCTATCATGACAGATGTAAATCCATTATCAATACACATCTTAGCAGTTTCAAAATCTGGTCCATGATCTAAATGAATAGCAATTGGAACTTCTGGATATTGTTCTACTGCTGCTTGTACCAATTTCATTAAATATCCAATTCTTGCATATTTTATAGCACTTGCTGATGCTTGTAATATAACTGGTGATTGCGTTTCATGTGCTGCATCTGTAATTGCTTGTACGATTTCCATATTATTGACATTAAATGCACCTATTGCAAAACCTTCTTTCATTGATTTTTCAAACATTTCCTTTGTCGTAACTAACATATCTTTTCCTCCTTTTAGGTTAGGGATTTTCCCTATGAATTTGCTAAGCTTATTTTATTTCTAAATAAAGGATATGTCAAGAAAAAATGAGAAGAAAATTATTCCTTCCCATAAATATAACTTGAACACATAGATTCATCTGCTTGTTTTGTATCACAATTTTTCGTTGGCTCTACTTGAATTGCTTGTAGTTTACACAAATTTTGATTTTTTTCATTATATTTACAACTTCCTACAGTACAATGTATCTTTTGATTTCCTTCCATTTTGTTACCTCCAAAACTTTGTATATGAACATCATTTTTGCTCATACTATTATTATGTGAGATTTTTTTATTTATATACAATTTTTGAAGTATCTTATTCTTCTATTTTTAGTAACTATGTGTCACAATTTTCTCCAATGCATTTTTTAGGTGGTTCTTTGAAACTTAAATACCAACTAATGCCATTTCTATTTTTCTCTATTTCATTTAGACGTTCCATAAGTGCTTCAGATGTTTTTGGTGGTGAAACAATTACTGGTTGATTTGGAATCCAATTAGCTGCTGTTGAAGCATTTGCACAGTCTACCATTTGTAATGCTTGCACAATTCTAATAATTTCTGGAATAAACCTTCCTACATTTATCGGATAAATTAATATAGTTCTAATAATTCCTTTATCATCAATTATATAAACATTTCTAACAGTTTCTGTATTACTAATATCACTTGAAATCATGCCATATCTCCTAGCAATTTCTCCATTTCTATCTGCAATAATTGGAAAAGATATTTTTATGCCTGTTCTGCAATATATGTCATATACCCATGCTAAGTGTGAGCTATTACTATCTACACTTAAACCTAATAACTCTGTATTTAGTTCTTTGAAATATGTATGTGCTTTTGTAAAAGCAATCATTTCTGTTGTACATACGGGGGTAAAATCTCCTGGATGAGAAAATAAGATTAACCATTTTCCGTGAATATTCATTTAATGCTATTCTTCCCATTGTAGTATTGGCTTCAAATTCTGGTGCTCGTTGTCCTATCTTAACATTTCCATTCATCATTAATTCATAATCCATAAACGATTTCTCCTTTCATTTTTATATATTTTATGGATTATTTTTATTTTGGTTACATTATTATTAGCTTTTTCGTTGATATTATATTAGTTGTCTCATTTAATTTTATAAATTGAGCCAACATAAATAAATGTTGGCTTAAAGAATCTAAACTTAATATTCAATTTTTTTAATTACATCCTCTAGTGGTTCTGAATCCCCTTCCTCTGGGTTGATGTTATCTAACGGCCTTTCATTATCCATTGTTTCCAGAAAAGTACTGGATTCTCTTTCTCCTAACAATATCTCTGTTACTTGTTGTGAATCATACAAAATGTTCTTTACTTTTAATCGCATAATTTTCCTCCTCTTTTCTTTTATTAAGTTTAGTTCTCAAATTTTTTTACATTATAATATACTTCTATGATTTTGTCTATATATATTGTTTATTATTTTAGAAATCATTTGTTGTTTATTATTTTAGAAATCATTAAACCTATTTATGTTCTCCTAGAAACAAATTTTTGTATTAGTTTTTGAAAAATAAAGCAAAGTTTGCTCCATTTTAATTTGAATTTTTAATTATAATTTTAATAACTTTTTATAATTTTTAGGAAAACCTATTTTATACAAAACTTTATCTATTGATATTGAGTTTAACTCTTTTTCTAATATTTCAATACTTTTTATTATTGCATTATAGAAATTATTAAATTGTTCTTCTTCTAAAAGTATTTTTAATATAATTATAATTGAAAATAGATCTCTAGTAGCACATATCGTTTTAGATTTATTTTTAATTAGATTTCTTTTTAATAATTTTATTTGTTCATCTATTGTTTTAAATTCTTTTTCCAATATTTACCTCCTGTATAATAAGAAAAGACCTCGGACCCTTAGGCTACCCGAGGTACAATCCATTTCCGACTCCAGTCCCGTAGGTTTGCTGAAGTACTGATCTACTATAGATAGTATAGCATTTAACTCTTGATTTTGTTAAGTAAAATGCTAAATTTATCTATTAATATTATTATATTTTTATTTATAAATTTTATACCATACATATTTAGTAGTATATTTTAAATTGTCTATATTTATAAAAAAATCTAGTACTATATAAATTATTATACAATACCAGATTTTCTGTTCATTTGAACCTCTTATGGAATTATTTTTTTGTAAATACTAATATTGCATATGTAGGATTTGAAAATTTATTGTTATCACTTTGAAAAGTCACATATGTGAGTTCAAATCCTTCTTTATTAAGTTGCTGTATTATTTCCGCCATGTTACAAATGCAGATACCTAAATCTGCTCCAAAAACTTTTCTAATTTTTTGTTCCATAAGATTTTCCTCCTTGATATTAAGAGGTTCAAATATATTACATAAACTATTATATTTGTTTTAAAGAAAAAAAGCAACTTTCTAATTCTTTTCAAAAACCTATTTCACATTAATATATTTTATAATTTTACAGGTGATTGCTTTGATTCATTTTTGTTGGTAACCTTATACTCGCTTCATGTGAGCTATTACTATCTACACTTAAAACTTTATTGTTTTAGCAGTATCTTTAACCGTTTCAAGTAATTTTCTTCCATATCCTTTATGTCTATAAGTTTCATCAATATATACATTTGCAAGCCATGGATAGATATCAGGTCTAATAATTAAATTGACATGTGTAAACTGATATATTCCTATAATTTGTTCATTTAAAAACAAACCATATGTCTTAGGTAATCTATCTTTTTGCATACTATGCTTCATATAACATTTTGTTTCATCAAAACTATATCCATCACTTTTTCCCCACCAGTTATACATCCAGTTAGTAATAGTAATCAATGTATCTTCATCAATATCTATGAGTTGTTTTACTTCTAATCTCATACATATTTCCTCCCTTATCTCTATTTACAATTATCAAAATATTCTTTCAACCCTAAATACTGATTATTCCAGTATTCAGCTTTCTTATTTAAACCATATGTATATATGATAAAATTATTTTTTATTGTATCTGTGTCTTCTGCTGTATAATCTTCTTTTAAATGCATTATTTTATCATACAAATATAAAGCTGGTCTATTCTCATAATATGTTGTATCTATTCTGAAAAAATCATACTTTTTTAATTTTTTACAATATGTAATTGTATCTAGTAGCACATTTTTTCCATAACCTTTTCTACGATAATTGGGTAGAATTGCAAACCAATCTAGCCAAATTGTATCCTTATATTCATCATAATATTCTACACCTGTAATTCCAATTAAGTCATTGTGATGATATACTAAAAATGAACAATTATCCTCTGTTCGATTAACCGCTTTATCATATAAGTCTTTGTAATCTGGATCAGATGGCCATATATTTTTTGTATATTAAACGCTATTTCGATATTTTGTAAATCAACTGGTATATATGTTAATTCAAATTGAGATTCCACTTTATAATTCCTTTCTTGTTTTTATATAAATTAAAGAGATTCATTTACATTTCTTTTTTACTTTTCCTATATTTACTATCTTGAATATAAATATTAATAAATAGAGAAGAAACTATGGAAATTGCAAAAATGATTATGAATACTTTTTCTCCAATAAATGCACTAATTATTGCAAGTATAGTAAATACAATTACTTCTGTAAAACATAAGCTCATTTGTCCAACCGCTGCTAAAAAGTCATCATTTTCTGTAGATTCTTTTATCATATTTTGTATAGAAGTATTTACAGCAGTTTCATATACTTTTTCAAAATTATCATGCAATGTTTTATTAAATGCAATCATTACCTTATTTTTTGCAAGTAAGAATATACTAGTTATTATGATTTTTATAACTGTTACTAAAGTATTTGCTTTAACAATATTTTTATCCGTATACCTTCCAACTAATGACACCGTAATTATTTGTAGTACTAATGATATGATTATAATTGATGAAAATACTGAAAAGTCTTTCACTGCAATAAATAAATATAGAGGAACAAACAGTCTTTCTATGATATGGCTTGTTCTCAAAGCATATATCATTTTATATTTGCTTTTCGTTTTTAGTATATATTTCATAGATTGTTTAAATGCATTTGTTTTGCTTTCAGCTTTATAATCTATTCTTTTTATAAATACATACTGTAATAAGAAAAAAGATGTGATAACCATAAATAAACTCATATGATTGTTCGAAATTACTCCCCAAGCAACTATACAACTAGCAAGAGCTGTTGCTAATACTTTAGAAATATTTATAAAACTATTAAATCTTCCTCTATGATTAGTCTCAACATATCTACTTGATAAAGCATCTGTTGCAGGATTAGCTAGTCCCATAATGCCCATTGCCAATATAAATATTACAATATTTCTATATATATTTGTTGCCTCTAGCATCATATAAACACTTATGATACTAAAAACATTTGAAATTAATATACATTTTGCAATTCCGTATCTTGAAGATATACTAACAAATAGCGGTGTAGAAAGACCTGTAATTCCAAATCGTAATCCATAAATAAGTAAAATAAGGCATATTGGTATAGCATTTTTGTATAACATGACTGTTCCGAAAATTTCAATTAATGCATATGCAAAACTATATGACATATTTGCTAGATACATATATTTATATTCTGGTTTATAAAAATATTCTTTCATTTGTTTCTCCTAATGATTATTTAACTAAAATTGTTTATTGTATTAGAAATTCTTTGATTTTATCTATTGCGTTTATAACCTCTTCTCCATTTATACAATAAATTTTAGAATGATGATTTGTATCTGCTATATATTTCATGTTTAAAAATTTGTTGCAGATTTTTTCTCCATGTTCTGTACTTGCATCTGCCATCATTTCTATTATTTTGATATTTTTATCTGCCAACTTCTTATATAAGCTTATACACCCTTTTAATAAAGCAATTATTACATAATAATGATTTCTGTATTTTTTATGTATAGATATAGAAGATAAATACAAATAATATTCTTTATTATTTTCATATCTTTCTATCTGAGAATCTTTTATATCTGCCTCGTTCATTCTAGTATAATAAATATCATAAAAAGTTTCTTTGTTTAGTGGTAATATATTAACACTTGCAATTATTTCATTATTGCCATTTCTTACACCAACACAAGTTAGATGATTCTTTTGATACCACTTTAATACTTCTTCAGCAGGCGTTATATTGTCATTTGGAAAATATGAATGTTCAATATTTTCCATTACTTTAAAATCTTCTAAATTAAATTTGTAATCTATCTTTAATTCTTCCATTTTATTTTCCTATCTTTTATTAATTGTATTTTTCTTTAACATATTCTCTTAATATGTACTTTTGCCATTCTCTAAATTACTTGTCCATATATTCTTCTAAATTTACCCATAATACTATATGGTCTTTTTCTATATTTTATAGTTAGGTTTTCTTCTTTTATATATTTCATTATTTCCTTTTTTCCAAGTTATTCATTTGTCAGATAATTATAAATCATTCTGAATAACTTTCCTATTAAAATAAAAGCATTACTTTTAGAAGTCATATCTTCCATAAAAAATCCAAAATAATATCCTTCACTATTTAATACGAAATAGCCACAATCGTTTCCTAAATTCAAATTTTCTAATCCGCCAGTTTTATGATATACTTCTATATCTTCATAAATATACCTTTGACTTGCATTTTTTAATCTTTGCTTATGCAATATGTTTTTTGCTATATTACATAATTCCTTATTCAATATTTTTTCCTGGAATAATTGTTTATATAAATAATACATATCTCTATTACTTGTATAATTTTGTTTATCTGAATTAGGGTTTCCCATATACCTATTAAGTTTAGTATCTAATAATCCAAACTCTTTAAAAAAGTCATTATAATATTGAAGGCCAAATAGCTCAATTAATGCATTTGTTGCTAAATTATCGCTATTAATAATCATAAAAGTTAATAATTCTAACACGCTTGCTTGTTTTTCAATTTCATTATATATCCCATTATCATTATCTAGTTCTATATTTCTAAAATTGATAATTTTGTCCAATGTTAATTCTTTTGTTTGTACTTTTTTTAGAACAGCTAGCATAATAGCTACTTTTATACAACTAGCAGAATTTACTTTTATATTGGGGCTATATTCTACAATTATATTTCCACTAAAATCTTTAACTTCGATTGATATTTTACTACCTTCTGTTTTATATCTATTGATTAGTGTTTCTAATTCTTTAAATTCTAATTTTTTTTCCAATTTTATCCCTCTTTCTTAATTATTATAGTTTTTAAATTTGTTGCTTGATAGTTTCATTTTTATTCTTTTTATGTACATTTTTAAAATATAGAAATAGGATTATATATGTAGCAATTGCTAATCCAAATGTTATTTTTATTGCATTTGAACTTTCTTTAAATATGGTATATGAAAGTATAGGTAATATAGCTGTAATAATTCCCTCAATAAATCTTTCAAAAGTCACATAAGATGTTTGATAGTCTTCTTTTGCACTTTCATATATCGCTGTATGGTCATATATATCATAAGCACTATCATAAATTCCCATTAATATATAAACAATTGGTAATAAATAAATTAGTATTGAATTTTCAAAATATAGTAATATTCCAAAAGCGATTATTGATACTAGGCACATTGGTAAAATCACTTTTTTCCATTCTCTACTTTCTGCTTGATTTTTCCAAAAATTGCTCAACATTGCACTTGACAAATTTATCACTATATTTAATATTCCATAATATAAATAGTTTATTTGCAGATATCTTAAAATAAATACATTTAGGTACATAGTTCCAATACCATGAGCGAATCTATTTAAGCCACAAACTACAAGAACTTTTCTAAATGGTTTGTCTTTTGCAGGCATTTTTATACTATCAAGCACTTTTGCTGATTTTTTCTCGATTTCTGGCTTATATGTATTCACTTTTATCATAATATCTATCAATGCAATAAGAAAAATAACGGAAAATAAAGTTAAAAATCCATATAGTTCATATCCTGATGCTGTACATTTATCTAAAATAATTCCCATTATCAAGCTAAATACTACTACAACAGTATTTCGAAAAACATTTCGAATAGCTGCAAATTTGATTCTATCTTCTTTTTCTAATAAGGTCATTCTCCAATTCACAAATGTTACATATCCTAGTTCGCCTGTTACAGCATAAATAGAGGCAAATATAAAAAAGAAAATTGTTCTGATAGTGATATTCTCAGAAATAAATGGAATAAATGCAAAACATATAGATGAGATCCTATATATTGTATAATTGGTTAATACAACTTTTTTAGATTGTCCAAATTTCCCAAAAAAAGTTGCTGCAAAAATCTGAACAATATTGGTTATCGTATCTAATACCACATAAATCCCTATCGCTAAATCTGATAATCCTAAATAGACAGCAAATGCTGAAATAAAAGACGAACTGGCTATTTTGTTATTTGCTGTATCTAATACAGATGCTGTTAAGTATTTTTTATATTCTTTTTTGTAGTTTATTTTTCCTTTCGTTTTATCATACATTTTTCAATTCCTTTACTAATTCATTTAATTTTCTCACTCTATCAATTGATGTATCTTCATATCTATATCCATATTCCTTGCATTTTTCCCTTATTTCTTTGTCTATTTTTATATGTTTTGTTATTGACTTTAACATCATCTCATCATCTCTGGTATATGAATATTCATCTGGTGTATCATATCTCCTGATATTATCTAATATTTGTTTAGAATCAATTTCTCCATGTCCTAGAAATATAAAAGTCTTGAGATAAATTTTGGTAAGTCTGTAAAAGTATTTTTACCTTCTCTTGGATTTATATCAAGTTGAGGAAATATGTCATCAAACGCGTTTCTTATACAATCTAAACTAAGTATATGATAGTTTTCTAATTCTTTTGCTAATAAAGTTGCTAATGTTGTTTTTCCAGCTCTTGGGACCCCTGCAATTACTATATTTTTCATGTTTTACCCCTCTTTTTCTCTATGATAAAATGAAGTTTTTTTGAATTGATTTATGCTATCAAAGATAAAGCAAAGACACATACAATCATTCCTATAATCATGAGATATTTTTTCCAATTAATATATTCTTTTAAAATGAATCTTGAAGCAAGTAAAGTTATAACAATAGAACTTGTACTTATTACTGAAACAACAGAAACATTTCCTTCCATTAACGCTAATCTATCAAATATAGATGAAGAAACATCTAATACACATTGTAAAATAAAATATTTTTTACTGTTTATCTTTCTAATATCTAAATAGTTCCATTTCTTTGTAACTGTACAATATGTTAAAATTCCTATGAGCATGATTACAGCATAATTAAACATAACATATAGGGAATCTTGGTATTTTGTAATATACACTTTATTCATGAAATCTGATATTCCATAAAATATAACTACTCCATATGAGTACAGAATTGCTTTTTGCCTTATCTTTTTGTCTTCTTTTTCTTTGTCATTATCTTTCTTTTTTGCTATCATAATAGATAACACTACAAGGATTGTTGATAATAAAAATTGTAATACTGTACAATTTTCTTGCAAAACAATAACGCCTAACAAAAATGTAACAATGACTTGTAACTTTTGGATAGAAGTTGCAACTGCCACCTTACTATATTTAATAGCTGAAACAGAACAGTAGAATCCCATTGATTGTATAGCAATTCCTGGTAGCATTTCTATCAAATCTGTAATTGTTAATTTTGATAAAATTTCTGGTTTGGTTATGAAACCAAACATTAATATTATGAAATGATAGAATAACATTCCTGTAATTGCTATTCTTTTAGGTTCATTATTTGAGCACTTTTTGATTGCTATTGCTACAAATCCCCAAATCATTGTTGATAGTATACAATAATATAACCACATTTATTTTCTCCTAGTTTTCATATATATTATCATTTATTTTTAATACCATTTTTCGATATTGTGTTTTAAATCCCATTCGTTCATATAAATCTCTTGCTCTATTTTCTTCTGATACATCTAATGTTATATCTTTATCTTGTTTTTTTGCTATATCAATCATTTGTTGTAATACCATGCTTCCAATTCCCTGATTTCTATATTTTTCATCTAAAAACAATCTATATATAAAGATTTCTTTAGGATAATTTTGTATACCTATAAATCCAACCATCTTGTTTTGATACATGATTTTGTAATATTCTTCATTATCCTCAAAAGTTAATTCTTCAGGTTTAATAATTCTAAGCTGGTATATTGGGTCTACTGTGTTGTGATGTTTCCATTCTTCTATAATCCATTCTCTAAAATATTCATTGTTTTCCTTTTCTAATATTACATTTACTTTCTCCATAAATTCTTCACCTCTATTATTAGATTATTATTTTTTTCGGCTTTTTTATAATTATCATAATTGACTAGTATTTCATCAGCTATTAATTTCCTTGTATAATTGCATTTTCATTTTCTGTATGCTTAAAATGTTTTATAACTTGGTTTCAAATTTTTGTATTTTTATATAAATATCATACCAACTAAATACTCTTGTCATATTATCTAATTTCATATCTCTATTGTATCTACAATCATAGCAAAATACATGTGTATGATTTACAAATGTTGGTATGGTTTCTGGACTATCTTCTATCATAATATCAATTTTTAAATGATCTATTTCTTTTGTTTTATCTGGTGAAAAATATAGTCCATCATATACAATATCATTTTCCTTTAGCCATTTTTTCACAATTTCTCTTGTTTTTTTACCTTTTTCTGTATTTTCTGTTGCATAATGTCTTGAAGTAATAATATATATATGATTTCCTTTTTCTTTTAATTTTCTTATTACTTCATTTGCATATTTTCTTGCAGGTTCATGTTCTATATAATTCCAAAAATATTCTTTTCTATAATTATCTAAAATCTCTTTTGTCCAACTAAATTTACGATATTCATATTCGTATGGATTTTCAATACCTTGTAGTTTATTTTCAAATATAAATTTTGAAGTTGTATCCATGACATAATCATCATCATTTGTTAGTACGCCATCTATATCTATTCCTATATTCACTATTTTCTCCCTTCATATCTCTTTGCTATCCATATCCAATAAAGTTCTTAGATATGGTCTTTATAGTCTGATTACCATTTTACTTAACTCCCTCATTTAATTTATTTAAAAACTTTGCTACCCCTTCTTGGTTATTAGTGTCTGTCACCTCATCTACCATTTCCTTTATATCCTCAGGTGCATTTCCCATAGCAACAGAATATCCTACAGTTTCAAACATTGTTATATCATTATAGCTGTCTCCTATTGCTATACTTTCTTTTAAATCAATGTTTAAGTGTTTGCATAATTTTTTAATTGCCGTTCCTTTACTTGTACTTTTACAAGTAATATCTAAAAAGAAAGGTTTTTCTTTTAGAAGAGTTTTATTTATTAAACATTTTGACGAATTAATAATTTTTATATTCTCTTTATTTTCTATTTTCTTTTTAATATTTTGTATTGGTTCTAAATTTAAACTTGAAAAAACACATTGTGTAACAGAATGATTTGTCACAAAGTTTTCTATTGGTTCTTCTAAAAGAATACTTGCTTTAGAGTCTGTGCGCTTCCTTGTTATTCTTTTACTATTTGAATTCATAATAAGTTGTACATCATATTCTTCAGCTAAATTCCACAAATCTATTACTTCTTCATTGGATAAACTATTTTGGTATATTATTTTCTTTTCTTGATAATCATAGATTTCTCCGCCATTACATCCAATTACATAGTTACTTGCTAAAGCTTCTTTACTTACCTCTTCTAGATAATTCCTTGGTCTTCCAGAACAAACAACCACATAACATCCTTTTTGTGTTATTTTATAAATTGCTTTTTTAGTTTCTGCTGTTATTTCTTCCTTGTCATTTCTCAAAGTTCCATCTATGTCAATAAAAATAATTTTATACATCATACTATCCTTTCTATGCTTACTTTTTCTACAAATTTTTATTTTTCTTCTTTTATATAATAATTAAAGGAAGTTCCATTTCTTCTGGTGACAAACCACAATGTGTAGACTTCTTTTCTGGCTTTTCTTTGCTTATGTAAGTACCTAATTTAAAACTTGCTCCTCTTATAGATATAGAAACATAATTTCCAATAAAATCATCTATCTTTTTATGCTTAATTCCAAATCCTAAAAAATTGTTTTCTAAAAATGCTTCTCTAGTAAATAACAAAAAGTCTTTTCCAAATCTTTTTTTAAATAGTTGTTCAAATTCTTCTTTCCTTTCTTCTTTAACCCAAAAGGCAGTCGCTCTGCTTTCTAAAGTAGGTGGCAGTATCAAACAGTTTTGAAGTTCTTCTATGTGTAAGATATCATATACTTTTTCAATATTTTTATGTCCATGGTCTGCTGAAATTATCAATAAAGTATTTGTATCTGCTAACTTATAATACAACTCTTCTATCTTTTTTTCAGTTTCTAAAAGAAATTTTTTTACTTCTTTTGATTGACAACCATATTGGTGCAACAGACTGTCTGGATTATCATGATATGCTAAGATGAAATTTTTATCTGTATTTTTACAGATTGCTTCTATAGAATCACATAAAATTTCAACGGTATTTGCATTTATATTTCGTTTACTTTTTGACATACAATAAGAAGGACTAATTTCATAGGCTTTAACATCTCTTGTAGCTTTTTCAATTTGTTCACATATAGGTTCATAGTTGATTAAATCTTGTACACTTATTTCACTGTCTTTATAGTAATCTCCTGTATAAGAATCACGGTTTGGTAAAACATCTATACTACGTCCATATTCTTTAAAGTATTGAGACCAACCTATCCACCCGTGTTTCAATAGGCGGTTTTCCAGAGTAATATGTAGTCATTGCAGCAGTAGTGGTAGATGGATAAACTGAAGTTATTTTTCTGTTTTGAAAATGTTTAAAAAATCCTCTAGGAGAATGGATATTTAATATGTTCTCTCCCATACCATCTAAGATAATGAGTACTACATTTTGATATTTTTTATCTAATCTTTTTTCCAATACATCAATTCCCTTATATTTGGTTTCAATAGCATAATAATGTAATATAGAGTTAATTAAATTTAAAATACTATTTTCATAATCTGGAAAAACAATCTTCTTCTCTTCCATTTAAAAATCACCTTTTCTATATTCTTTCAAAAAAATTTTATCATAACGTTTGTCATATTACAACAAAAAAGTACAATAAATTATTGTACCTTTTATCTCTAACAATTAAATAAGTTCTTCTTGATATTCCTCTATTTCAAATTGTCCCAAATATTCTATATATTCTTCTAAGCACATGTCTTGCTCTTTCATATACGTTGCATTTTCTATTCCTACATATCGATAATGCCATGGTTCATAGTTTATCATGGTAATTTCTTTTTTATCTGTTGGATATCGCAAAACAAATCCATATTTATATGAATTTTCTATTAACCATTTTTGTTCTTGTGTTTTTTCCTGTTCTTCATCTAATATTTGATAATTTTTAGAAACAATATCAACTGCAAGTCCTGTTTCATGTTCTCCTGTTCCTGGTATTGCTACCCAATAGGAAGCCAGTTCTTTCGCTTCTTCTAAACCATATCCTTGTCTTTTATATTCATCGACTTTATTATTATATAACCTTCGCTGTTTTTCATTTGTTCGATAGCTTGAACAAATAATAGGAGATAAGCCTTCTTTTCTAGCATCAGATAACATTTGATTTAAGGCTTCTGCTATTCTTTTATCTACCATATGTGTACTTTCTATTTCTTGTAATTCAATTGAATATGTTTCTGGGATATTATGCTTTTTATTTACTAACAATAATTCCCAATCAGATGTATTGCTATTAACATCTTTATCTCTTTTATTTTCTTCCCATTTTGTCTCATTATATAATTCTTCTACATCTACACTTACTTCTAATGATGCTTGTACATCTTTTTTGTATGTAATATATTTATATGTAATAGTTAATATCAACACAATACATATGAGCAATATAATAGAAATATTAGTATGTATCATATTTTTAATTGCATTTTGTTTTACTGTTTTCATAAAAATCCTCTTTACTTTTAACTTCAGTATTGTTTCTTTCTAGCTATATTTTAACATGTCTTTATAGAAAATAGCAATACCAGTATCTTCCATTGTTATATCTATTTATAATTTACCAATATAAATAAAAAGGTTACAGTAAAAACAAAATAATTTCTATTATTTTAATAAAATAAATATGTACCTTATATTAATATAAAGTACATATTACTTATTCCTTAATCATAATTCGTACATTTTTAAGAATTATATCTCTTAATTTTACAACCCAAACCTTTTTTTGTCTATTTGATAATTCTTTTGTATCTCCTCTTCTGTTAAACAACGATTATATATTCGAGCCGAATAAACTTCTATATTGCTTCTTGCATTATCGCCTACAATTTCCTCCACTGTTCCATTTGGATTAGTTCCTATTGCAAATATAGTTGAGCTCTCTGGCGGTTTCATATATCCAAATGATTTTACATTTTTAAATACATTATTATTTTCTCTAAAATATATTTGACTTCTATCATATCCTGTTGACAGAGAATATATTTGCCCTACTTTTACAGTTTCATTTGAACCAACACCTAGATAATTACCTTTTGTATCTACCATCTGTGCTCCATGTTTTGTCCATGATATATGAAGAGAGATTCCTCCTTTTTGAATATTTCCTAAATAATAATATGACTTTGTCGTTTGCATACTTAATGGCTTTGTAACAATCTCAATTGTCATATAATTGCTATGCATGTAGGATGACTTTACCCAATCATTTATTCCATCTAATACAAGTGCATTTTCCTTCCATCCACTTGCTTGTGTCATATTAAAATTGATTAAGCTTGCGTATCTTCCATTGCCTGATAAGTCAGACCATGCTACTACATTGTTATCATGTCTTCCTAAGGTATTGTATTCACCATCATATAAACAAAGTAATCCATCTTCTACATAGCC
Source organism: uncultured Clostridia bacterium (assembly GCA_944390535.1). Taxonomy (GTDB): domain Bacteria; phylum Bacillota; class Clostridia; order TANB77; family CAG-508; genus CAG-269. The sequence goes on from CALXQV010000012.1 coordinate 26,754, forward strand.
TAATGTATTTTTATCAGGAAATTTTTCTATATCAAATGCTTTTTTATCGACTTTATAGTTGTGTTTTATTTCTTCTTCTGTTAAACAGCGATTATATATTCGAACCGAATAGACTTCCATATGAATTCTCGCATCACCACTTACAATTTCCTCTCTCGTTCCATTTGGATTGGTTCCTATTACAAATACAGTTGAACTTTCTGGTTTCGTCATTTCTGTTCCTACTTCGGCTTTGTAAAAATTATCGTTTTCATTAAAATACATTAGATTGCCATCATATCCCATTGACATTGAGTAAATTTGTCCTGTTTTAACAGTTTCAGATGAGTTTAATGGTATATAAGAACCTTTAATATTTACTTGCGAACCATTTCTATTTGATAGGTTATAGAGAGACATACCTCCCAGTTGATGGTTTGTTAAATAATATTGTGCTTTATTTGGATTCACATCTAATGGTTTTGCTACAATTTCAATGGTCATATTTTCATAATCCAAGTATGACATTTTTACCCAATCATTAACCCCATCTAACATTAATGAATTTTCGGTCCACCCACTTGTTTGTGTGAAATTAAAGTTCATCAAAGTACCATTATTTTGATTTTCTGGATTTTCCTCTGAAATGGGTGCTAAATTTTTCCATACAGTTGTCTGATTGCTATGTCCATTTCCTGTATTGTTTTCTCCATCATATAAAACAATTAAACCATCTTGTACATATTCTCCTGGATCCTCATCTTCTGAAATTTCATCTATTTTTCCTATCAAATCTATTTTCAAGTTTTCATAAATTTTGAATTGATATCCATCCACATTTGCAATGGCATATTTTAGCTCTTCCTCCGTACTTGTATAAATTTCTACTTTTCCCTCTTTTTGCTCTATACTTATTCCATCTTCATGAATTTCATTTAATTCTTCTAAATACAAATTTCTTCCTTCTTCAGTTAGTTTTACAGTGTTTAAGGCTGCTAATGCTAAGCTTAGTTTTTCCCTTGCACTTTCTTGAGAATATTTATCTTTACTTTCTTCTGCCTTCTGAATCATTCCATTTTCTTCTGTCAAAGCTGCAATTGTAACCCCTGCTAAAATTAGCAACACAATAATTGTAATAATTAATGCTATTAAAGTAATACCTGTGTTTTTTTTATTTTTTTGTAGTTTTGTTCTCTTTATGTTCATATTTTAGTTCTCCTTTCTTTTGTGTTTATTAAATTAATATACTAACAGAATTTTACTTAGATTTTAATACTCTAAGAATATTTTTTTATGTCTCAATTTTAGCAATAAAATATAATAATGTCAATGAAAAATCAGATAAAAAGTCGAAAAAAATCCAAGGAAAAGTTTTTGATTTTTAAACTTTTTTATATCAAAGAAAAAGAGACAAAGGCTTGAGATATCAATAGTTTTAAAGGACAATACAATTCTTAGAGTATTAAAATCTAAGAATATTCTAAAAAAATTAAATAAAAAAGATATAGAATTTTAAAGTAAACCCTCTTTATTAAATAAAAAATTTAATAAGGAGGGTTCATTTTTATGTCAAAATATTCAACTTCTCCCTACTTTATTTTTGATTTCTAATTTGTATTTTTGCTTTTCCATCGTTAGTTTCTAGTATTGCATATCCCCCAATAGGAAATGTGCAAATTGGTGTTGTATGTCCAAAATCTACATTTGCTATAACAGGTATATTCTCTAATTCTGCTTTATTTTGTATTAATTTTATCCATTTTTCATTTGTCATTTCACAGTTTTTTTCTGCTCTTCCAATTACAATTCCTTTTACAGTTTTTAATGTATGTAGTAAGGATTGTAAATTTCTATCAAATTCCATTAGAAAAGCATTTCCTGACATGCCATCATCTTCTAAGAATAGAATTTTATTTTCTACATCTGGCATATATTCTGTCCCTTGTAATAGGTTCAATGTGCATAAGTTACCACCAACAATTTCTCCTTCTGCTTTTCCTTCATTTATGACTAAATATCCTTTATTCTCAATAAATTCTCTATTTTCTTGGTCAATAAACCATGCATCATTACTCCACTCTTTAGATGATAGTACTTCAATTTCTTCATTTTTTTCTATGAACATTTTTCTAAAATATTCTAAAGTATATTCAAATCCTTTTTTCATACCAAAGCTTGAATAATGTGGTCCATAATAGGTTACTAATCCTGTTTTAGCATAAATAGAATCTAATAAAGCAGTTATATCTGAAAAACCACATAAAATTTTAGGGTTTTCTTTTATCACATCATAGTCTATATATTGTAATAATTGATTAGAATTATATCCGCCAATTACAGTTAATATGGCTTTTACATTTTTATCCTTAAATGCTTCTTCTAAATCTTTTACTCTATCTTCTATTTTGGCACAATTATAGTTATCATCAAAAGAATCCATAACATGTTCAGCAAATGTAACCTTAAATCCTTCCTCTTCTAAACGTTTTGTTGCAAGTTCTATGCAATCCTTTCCTAAGATTTTCATACTTCTAGAAGGTGCAATTACTCGAATTTCATCACCTTTTTTTAATTTTTCTGGTATGATTGTTTCCATACAAATTCCTCCTTTATATATTTTCTAGTTGCAGTAATAAATTCCAATCTGTTATGGTTTGATTTTTGAACCTATTTTCTTCCTCATAATGATTATAATATGTTTTTCATATTTTATCTACATTTTCTATAAATATTTCCCCTTTTTATTTTTATATATATAAACCTTGCTAAAGAAATCTTTGTATTAAGACTCTTCTTGTAACGAATCTGCTATTTTTTCATTATCCGAATAAGTACATATGTCTTTTCTTCTATAAATTGACAACACTAATGCTAAACATAGTATATTCGTAATAAATCCTGTTCCGCCATAAGAGACAAATGGTAATTCAAACCCTGCTTCAATCCATAAATTCAAGTTCATTAAAACATTAAACACACTTTGTAAAATAAATAAGCAAGCTATGCCTATAATCATCATTTTTCCGTAAATATCTTTTATCTTGATAGAATTTATAATTAGTTTTATTGAAATGAATATAATTGTTAGAAGTAACAGACCTGTTACTACCCATCCATAATGTGCCAAAATAGAGATAAAAGCATATTCTGTTCCTTCATCAAATAGTTCCAGTGCATTACTCATATCCTCTGCTTCACCAAATATATTTGCAGAATCTATGATTAATTTCCTATTTATTCCTAGCCACCCGCCTCCTGCTGGATCAGTTTCAGGATGAAATGATATCATAATTCTTTCTATGAAATAAGGGGTTCCTATATAGATGACCATACATATCATACTTAGAACAAAGACAACTCCATATAATTTTAGAAGATTAGTTACTTTTTTATTGCTATCTTTTAATATTTTAACAGTTGCAACTATCAAATAAGCTACTCCCAGTACAAAAGCAGAAGTCGATGATGGTATTAATACTAATAAAAACAAAGAAAATATGCTCAAAACGATAGTTTTTACCAACTCTTTATCTATTTTGATTGTTTCTATATTCAAGATATGAATTTCTATTTTATGTTTTCCAATATTTTGAAGAAATCCTATAAAAGCAATTAAAAATAAAGGCATAGATACTGTGCTAACAGAAACTGTAAATAGATTTCCAATACTTAAATAAGAAACACCATTTATTTGATAATTGCTAAATTGTACTGTATAAATAATACATACAGAAGCAACTATATAAATACAATTGGAATATTTAATTATTTTAGAATAGTCCATAAAATAAATGGCTAATCCTAATATACTTCCTATGATAAAATATATAATTGTTTTTACAAAAAATGCCCCTTCCTGTTCTAAAAATACATGTGATTTTGTTTTAATCCCTACTACTAAAAAAGTGAAACATAATAGAATTAGAAGTAATATCAGCAATTTATAGTCTAGTTTTGGCCTATGGATTTTATTTAAGGTTTTTCCTAGAATTTCTGCATCTCCCATATTAGAAATTGCTTTATCTAAAGCCATCTCTTCACTTTCTCCTCTATGAATATATTCCTCTTTTGCTTCTTCTATATGATTTTCTAATTCTTTACTGATTTCTTTTCGAATTGGTTTATATTTAATTTGACTACATACACTTTCTAAAAAGTCTTTAATTGGCAAATGAAACACCCCCTAATACTTTATTTACACCATCACTAAAAATTTTCCATTCAATCTCTTTTTCTCTCAATACATCTTTTCCCTTTTTGGTAATGGAATAATATTTTCTTTTTTTACTGTAAGATTCATCCCAATAAGATGTAATATATCTCTTTTCCTCTAACGTATGTAATATAGGATATAATGTACCTTCTTTTAATTCAAATACATCTTCAGATGTCTCTTTTAATTTTTTAATCATTTGATAACCATACATATCTTCCTTTTTTAATAAATTCAAAATTAACATGGTTGTACTTCCTTTTAATAATTCTTTATCTATTTTCATATATTCACCTCCTTATACCTAGACTTACTATGTATTTTATACATTGTATATCTAGGTATAAAAATTGTCAATAGAAAAAGAGAAAATAATTTTTCTCTTTTTGACATTTAAACTTTATACATTTTTAACTACCTTACATGGATTTCCATGTGCTACTGTATTAGAAGGAATATCTTTTGTAACAACACTTCCCGCTCCTATGGTAACATTATCTCCTATTGTTATTCCTGGCAATACCACAACATTTCCACCAATCCATACATTATTTCCTATTTTAATAGGTTTACCAAACTCAAATCCCTGATTTCTCAAATTCACATCTAATGGATGCCCTGCCGTATAAAATCCGCAATTCGGCCCAATAAATACATTGTCTCCAAATTCTACTTTTGCTACATCTAATATCACACAATTATGATTTGTATAAAAATTTTCTCCTACATGTGTGTTATATCCATAATCACAGTAAAAATTAGATTCAACTTGTAAATTTTCCCCTGTACTTCCTAATATTTTCTTTATAGCTTTTTTTCTTTCTTCTAATTTATCGGGAGAAATATGGTTATACGCATAACATAATTGTTTACATTTTCTCATTTCTAATGGGAGTTCTTCACTATTTGTTAAATTATACAGTTCCCCCTTATCTCTTTTTTCTTTTTCTGTCATGGTTTTCGCTCCTTTCATTATCTAGTTTTATTATAAACAATCATATCAAAATTATCATGTATATGCAATCATTTCAAAAAAACCAATCAAATGTTACTTTCCAAAGTATCGTTTGATTGGTTTCTTCTTGTCTTACTTATAATTGGCTGATATATTGATTGTATTGATTTTGCAATGTTTGGCTATTAAACACGATATTTTCTCCTTGTACTTCCCATCCATCTTTATTTTCTGAAAGGAAATTAATGACTTGTGTTTCGATTTCTAATATTTTCATTGCTTCATCTAAAGATTTTTCTAATTCAGCAGTATCTTCTTCTAATGCTGTATCCTCTGACAATGCAATTTCTTTATATAAGTCTATATAAGATTGGTCTAAATTTTTGTTTTCAATATATGACATAGCACCTTCATTTGTTAACAACGCTAGTACTTTTGTCTTATATTCTTCGATTTTTCCTTTTGATTCTTCTAAAAATTGTTTTGTTTCAATAAAATCTGGTCCATCCTCCAGATAGTTTTTAGCTGTTAGTGCATTTACAATTCTTTCATCATTTAACACATTTGCAATGCTAACAGAGGCATTAACAACATCTGCCAAATAATCTTTCATTGCTTTTTCCAAAACACCATAATCTCCAGTTGTTTTTATTTCTCGTATTTTTTGGTCTATCTTGTCAAAATCAATATTTTCTGCTCGTGTTAAATTTTCAAATTCTAACATTTCTTTTCTTAAAGTCTCTTCTTGTTGAAAATCTTTAACTACCAATATTCCAATGCCTACAACAATCACTAGCACAATGGCTATAATTATTCCGATAATTGCTTTTTTCATATTTAATTCCCCCTATTTTCAAATATATGATTAGTTTATCAATAATATCAGTAGCCTGCAATCTAGATATAGTAGTTTTTCCTTCTTTTTTATACATATTTCTATACATTTTAAAGCATATTCTCTTTTTTTCTTTCTATTATGTTTTTTGTAACTATATAATTTTTTATGTATAGATATTGTTTTTTTACATATACTACTATTAACATTTAATATGATATTATTAAATGTGATTATTTCGTTTTAATACGTTTTAAGACCTCTTTTAGAAGAGGTCTTATCTATTGTCAAAATTATATTTTCTTTAGTCTTAAACTATTTAATGTAACTGTCACACTACTAATTGTCATACTAAAAGCTGCAACCATAGGATTCATGGTGATTCCCAATGGAATGAATACACCTGCTGCTATTGGTATCATACAAATATTATAGAAAAATGCCCAAAATAGATTTTCTTTGATAATACGCATGGTCTTTTTACTAATTGCCATCAAATCATTAATTTTGTCTAAATTATCTTGCATTAAAACTACTTCACTACTATCCATTGCAATATCTGTACCATTTCCAACAGAAACGCCAATATCTGCTTTTACTAAGCTAATGCTATCATTAATACCATCTCCACACATCATAACAAGTCCATTTTCTTTAAATTTTGTAATTTCTTCTGCTTTTTGCTTTGGTACTACATTTGCAATTACCTTTTCAATTCCAATTGTTTTTCCAATCGTATTGGCTGTTTTTTCATTATCTCCTGTTAACATCACAGTGTAGATATTTTTCTTTTTTAATTTATCAATCACTTCTTTTGCATTTTCTTTTATCATATCTTTTACACCGATTAAAGCAATGAATGTAGTTTCTTTTGCAATAAATACCACACTGTTTCCATCACTTTGCAATGTTTCATCATCATTTATCGCATTTTCTTTTATAACTTTATCTATGTTGATTTGATTTTCTATCATCCATTTCTTATTTCCAATAAAATAAGTTACACCAGCATATTGGGCTTGTATTCCGTATCCAGAAATATTTTTAAAATCTGTTACTTTTTTAGAATTCACTTGTATGCTTTTTTCTTCTGCATATCTTACAATTCCTTTTGCAATTGGGTGCTCAGAATGATTTTCTATATTCGCTACTGCTTCAATTATATCATTTTCTTCTAAGTTAGAATAATTGCATATGTGAGAAATACTTAAATGTCCCTTAGTTAGTGTTCCTGTTTTATCAAATACAATTGTTTTAACTTTATGAGCATTTTCTAGAACTTCACTTGATTTTACCAATATTCCTTTTCTACTAGCTAAGCCAGATGCCATTACAATAGCAAGTGGTGTGGCTAAACCTAAACTGCAAGGACAGGCTACTACTAGTATTGTAATAAAGATATTGATCATAAACCCTATATTTTCTCCCATTATTGCCCATACAATACTTGCTATAATTGCAATTAATATAATTCCAGGAACAAAATATCCACTGATGGTATCTGCAATTTTAGCTATTGGTGCTTTGGTGTTGGTAGCTTCTACTACCATTCTTACAATTTCAGATACTGTCGATTCTTTCCCTATTTTTTCTGCTTTGTATTTTATTGTTCCATCATAATTCATACTTCCTGCAATCACTTTATTTCCTATTTCTTTTTTTACAGGTGTACTCTCCCCTGTAATAAAGGATTCATCTATATGTGTTGTGCCTTCTATCACTTCACCATCTACTGCAATTTTTTCTCCTGGTTTACAAATAACGATATCTTCTTTTTGGATTTCGTCTAATGTTACTTGTTTTTGTTTTCCTTCTTTTTCAATGGTAGCTAAATTTGGCGTAATCCTCATTAAATCCTGTATTGCCTCTTTGGTTTTATCTTTATTTCTGCCTTCTACATATTTTCCCATTTTAATAAAGAAGAGGATAATGACAATCGATTCATAATATAAATGATGAACAGCTTCTTCATTTCCTATCCATACTTGATACGTATTATATATGCTATATATAAAGCTACTGATAACCCCTAATGCAACTAATGTATCCATATTTGGTGTTTTGTGCACTGCATTTTTATATCCATTTTTTATAATGTCTTTTCCTAAATAGATTGCTATAATCGATAAAATCCCTTGCAAAATCGAAAAGTAAATAGGATTATGATGCATATTCAAAAACTTAAAAATAGGTAAGCCTATCATTTGTCCCATTGAAATATATAAAATTAAAATGGCTAGGATAGTTAATCCTATTAATTTATATTTTTCATTAGATGCTTTCTTTTTTTCTTGCTCTAATGTATCGATTCCTAAGCTTTCAAATCCAGCTTTTTCAACAAATTTTTCTATTTGTGGAATGTCTAATAATTTCTCATCATATTCAATACTAGCATGATTCATAACCAAATTAACAGACGCTTGTTTAATCCCTTCTTGTTTATTTAAATATTTTTCTAATCCATTAGAACAAGCACTACATGTCATTCCATCTATTTTTAAAAGAACTTTTTTCATCATAATATTCCTTTCCTATTATTCCTTTACAACTTCAAATCCAGCGTCTTCGATTATTTCATAAAAATCTTCTAATTTGGCAATTGTTTCATCATATTCTATATCAGCTAATTTATTTTCTAAGCTAACCTCTACTGTATTTACACCTTCTGCATTACTTAATACTTTTGTTATTCGTTTTGAACATCCTTCACAATACATTCCTTCAATTTTTATTTCTACTTTTTTCATACTTATTCCTCCTTCTTCATATTTTTACCTCATCTTTTTAAATAAATTCATAATCTCTTGTGTAACTTCCACATGACCTTCTTTTATTTGTTTTGCTATGCATTTTTCTAAATGTTTTTCTAATATGACATTTTCTAAACTCTCTAAAGCTTTATTAACAGCTAACATTTGTGTTAGAACATCATCACAATATCGGTCATCTTCTATCATTTGCTTAATACCTCTAATCTGTCCTTCAATAATGTTTAATCTTTTTATTAATTGTCTCTTTTCTTCTTCATTTCTGTATGTTTTCTTTTTAGATTTACAACAATTCTTTTCCATTTTTTTCACCCCATAAAAGCATTATATACCCCATAGGGGTATATGTCAAGTTCATAAAATAATTTACTTAAATTTTCATACTTTTAATTTAGTAAGAAAAAAAGCACTTATAAAAGTGCCTTTTGAACTTATTTATCTAAATAATCTTGAACTTTTTTTATAAAAATGGTCCTTGCAACAATATCTAATATAGCATAAACCACGATTGTAATTCCAACAATTCTAATTGCTAAAGTTGTGCTAACTAATATAACAATTCCTGCAACAATCATTAATAATGCACATAATACTGTAATTGTCCAAAGTTTAGATTTTACGTCTTTCCATACTAAAGAGGTTTGGAAATTTCTAATTCCTGAAACAATAATCCATATTCCTAATGCAACTCTGAAAATTCCTGTAATAACATCTGCACAGGCTAAAACAATAACGCCCAAAACAACTGCGACTAATGCAAATGTTAATAGATAATCTTCTTTATCTTTAGATGTAAAATAATCTACCAATTTTAGTAATCCCATTATAAATAATACCATTCCTAAAAATGTAGAAATAACAGACATCGTTTCAGAAGGTCTTATAATTAACAATCCTCCTAATATCACAAATAGCATAGATATTACAATATCTGTCCAATTTGTTCTCTTTAAAAATTTTTCAAACATTTTGTATCTCCTCTCTTTCTTTTGTATCTTTCATTAAGAGAATATCATAAAAAACATAAATTGTATATATTTTTTAAAAATTTTGTATTATTTTGTCATTCCTTTTTTTAAAATTTCTATTTGTTTAGCTAATTCTTTTTTTCCGTTGTTCTTTTGATACCTTTTTACGCATAACATCTATTACTTCTGCTCTTAAAATACAAGTTAGTATTCTTAACATGTATTCTATATCTTCATCACTTTCTAAATTTAATAAATTTGTATTAATATAACAATTGGCTTTATCAATTTTTGCAAAATTTGCAAACTTTTTTCGTTCTATATTTTTATAAATATTCACATTTTCATTTCTTAATTTATTAATGATGTTTTGAAATAATTTTTCTTCTGCATCTCGATAATTTTTATCTACCAAATAAGAATATAAATCCAATGTTGTTAAAAATATGTCTCCATCATTTTGTATCAATAATGTTTTGATTTGTTCTTTTTCATCATTTAGAAAATCTTCAATAATATATTTTAAAGCATCTTCTTTATCTTCAAAATATTGATAGAAACTTCCTCTTGGTATTTGTGCTTCCTCAATGATATGACTAATAGATGCTTTTTCAAAGGTATGTTTAGTAAATTCCTTTTTTATAGCTTCTTTAATTTTTTCTCTTTTTTCTTCATTTAAATTATAAAATGTAGGTTTTGGCATTTTACACCTCCTAATACATTATTAGATAACAAAAAATAGTACTTCTATAAAGCACTACTTTCCCCTTCTTTATGCATCTTCATTTTCTTTTTTCGCAATTACTTCTTTTCCATCATAATATCCGCAGTTTTTGCATACTCTATGTGGCATTACTGGTTCATGACAATGTGGACAAGTTGTATATGCTGGTTGTTCCTTTTTCCATGTTGATCTTTTAGCATGTGTTCTTGCTTTAGACCATCTTCTTTTTGGTTGTGCCAT
>CALXQV010000013.1 GCA_944390535.1 uncultured Clostridia bacterium
TTTTTATCATGTTCAATAAATTTCTTGTCCATCTTATTTTCAATAGTAATTACTTTTTCAAATAGGTTCTTATTTATACTCATAAATTTTCTCATTTATACAAAAGCATCCATAATTTTAATACTAGCTTGTACGGCAACTTCACTTTTCAATATTCCAGATAACATAGCTATTCCTTGTTCTGTAAAAACATAGGGTAGATATTTTTTACTCCTGTATTTATTATCTTCTAATTTTGATGTGGTCACAATTTGTGACCACATAATTTCTAATTCTTCTTCAGTTAACTGAAAGCAAAATCTTTCTGGAAATCTATCTATATTTCTTTTAACTGCCCGATTTACTTTTTTAGTTTCATAATGATACAACATTGCAACATCACTATCTAGATAACTTGTTTTCCTCTTATTGTATATATTAAATTCTTTATTTCTTCATTAGTTAATTCATTTTGAATTGTTAATTTATTTTCTTCCATAATTTCACATCCTATCTGTGTATATTATAAAACACTTGTTTTGTACTGTGGAGATTTTCGTAATTTTTTATTTTAAAATTTATAGTATTAAATAAATATAGTGCAATTTTATTTTGCTCTGTAAAATCCATTTCCATAATTTTGCTTGATACAAAAATTATATAAGGATAGTTTGCAAAATTAATAGTGCTAGTTCTATATTCACTATTTATTTTTTTTAGCAAGTTATCAAAATATTTATGTCTTTCCTTTTTATCATATTCTAAATTTGTATGACTATAATTATCACACATACATATTGCTAATCTAATTTATTTTCTAAATCCATATCTTTTTTGTATTTTTATGAAGTTCAATTCATCTTTTATAAAAATAAAAAAAAAGAAGGAACTATGTTTCCATAGCTCCTCTATTAACTGTTGGTTATTTGGTAGGAGTCGCCGTTCCTACATCTCTTTTGACCACTAGGGTGTGTGGTTGCAACATTTTACCACCTCAAATAACCTACTTATATTGTACTTTAATTATACAACAATTATTCATTTTTGTCTAGTTTTTGCCAAATAATTTTTCCGTTATTTATATAAGATTGAAGTCTATTTTTGCCAATTGGAATACAAGTAATAATAGAATTTTTATTGTTTATATCATCACCTTCAACAGCTAATCTTAAAACTAAATTAACTCTTCCTATAACATTTTGACTTCTATCTTTTTCTATTATAGTTTTTAATATTAATGCAGTATTTTCTCTTGCATTATCTTTTAAAATATAATCTGGTTTTTCTATAATTTCAGTAAAATATTTCTCATATTTTTGTAAAACTTCTAGGTGTCTTTCAGCAATATGCTCTCTTTGTTTATCTGTTAAAATAACTTCATCTGTGAGCAACTTTTTATCTGAAATTCTATAAAATTGTTCTATATTAATTTTGCCAATATATTGCAAATTATTTACCTCTTTTTCTTTAATTTCTTATACAAGATAATAACAAATTTTTACAGCATTTTCAACAATAATATTTAATTTTTTTTGATTTTGTCCCTATTAAGTAATTCGTGGTAAAAATTTTGCTACGAATTACTTAACAGAGACATCTCCTTTTGCTATGTATTCAAAACTTGAAAAACTATGTGTTTCGTAGTATAATTAACATAATAGCCTTTGTGCTTATATATATATTATTTTCCTTATCTATCCAGCCACAATGGCTGGTTACAAATATAAGTAATACCATCACCTAAATTTAAGGAGGAAAAGTCATGAAAAAAATGTTCGCAATCTTACTCACTTTGGTTCTCGTTTTTTCGGTCAGTGCTACTGCTCGGGTAGAGGCTACGCCTGCAGCTACAACAGAACCTCTGGCCATTACTGCTACTGCTGTTGAGGGTACTACCCAAGCGACAGATACAACGGGAACGGCCGAACATCAGGAAACCCCTGATGGCACATTGACAATTGAAAACATCAAGCAATCTACTTGGGAAGAATTGTTGAAAAAAATCCAGAACATTACTTCGTTTGAGGACAAATATGTTCAATGCTTAGTTGAGGCTTTAAAAGAACCCCAAACAATACCTATTTACCACGACACCGAATACGAGAGCTATTGTATGGCTGGCTTACGACTTGATGACATTGACACCAATAGAATGATACAGAAATGTCAGGCTGTAGTTAACCTTTATAACCTTTACAATGCTTCTCACTCGCTGCAATTGGAAATGACCTATAAATTTTACCCAACTTCTATGTCTTTTGATATTAAATCAACAAACTTGAAAGATATAGAAAATCCAGTAATGGAAATTGGTCAATTTGCAGTAGTAAAAGAAGGTACGGTTTATTGGGAAACAAGCCAAGATTTTGGTTCTGGTAAACACAATACTGTTACACCGAGTAATATTTACGTTCCCCAAGACCGCATTGTTACAGTAAACGCTGTTTCATATTTGTCCGAAGATGGCAACATCAATTCCAGTTTTTATAGGACATTTGACCAATTGCAACAGCAAAATCCAAATGTTCAAATTGAAATCTGGCAAAAACGTATGCTACACATTTGCACAGATAAAACCGACTTAGGTTGGGTTTATCCTGAAAACTTAACTCGGTATGAGGTAGCGGATCCTAAGTCTGATGAAATTGAGATGACTCCTGAAGAATTTGCCGAAGAAATCCAAGCAAAAGAGGGTACTACTATTATCTATGTTGACCAAAGTGGCTCAATGAGTAGTTTTGTTGAACAAGCTACAAGAGCATTTGACAAACTGGATAAAACAGATAGAACCATAATTGTCTTTGCAGAGTATAACAAGGTGATTTCTAAGGAACAAATTAACGACTACCACTCAGAAATTGGAGGAAGTACAAATATCTATGGTGCGTTAAATACTGCTTTACAGTATGCACCTAAGCACATTATTATTATTTCCGACCTCTGTGATACTGGAGGGCAGAAACTGCTTGATGTTCCGACAGTTGAAACAGTTGAAATCCTTTGCCCTGATGAGAATTATCCTCGTGATGAACTGCAATACATCAAGGACACATGGAAAAATGCTACTGTTACATTGTCAATAATCAAGTAATATGCGAAACGACTGAAAACGGCCGCCCTGTTGGGTGGCCGTTTCGGCTGTTCATTGCATTATTAGTATTAACTGAACCGCTGCAAGAACGAAAGATACAACACATAGTACAATACATACTGTTATTTACTGGTATTTTCTTGAAAGTTCAATTTGCCTCTTTTTGTATGCTTTCTCAGCTATGCCTAAAAAAACACCAACATAATGGCGGTGAAACAGGACATACACGAAATACCACTCAGGATAAGTCTTGGAGGCTAATACCATTTGATAAGCCCACTAACCTGAAAACAGTGCTGCTGTTATCTTTTATTTTTGCATTTGTTTGATTTCTTATTTTTTCTATTTCTTTAAATTCTATTACTTTTTTACTTTCTAAAATTTCTTTTATACCTATATTGTCTTCCTTTGTTATTCTTAATTTACTCATGTTGTTTACATTTGTTCTAATCTATCCCATTGGTCTTGAGTTCATTCTATTTTCCATATATAAATTACTTCATTTAGTATTAATAATTTTTTCAATAATCTCTTTATCTTCTATTTTATTTATTCCAAAACATTTTTTGCCTAAATCTTTTATAGAAGCTCCTAAGTGGTACATTTCTTTACTATCTAAATCAATAATCCTATCATGAAACTTATTTGTTTTAGCAACTTTTAGAGTAGGATATTCTTTATTGAATTTTTTAACATCTAAATTCTCAATATTGCTTTTATCTGATGTTAGAATAACTACTTCAACACTGTTTTTCTTTTTAGCTAACATTTTTAAAACGCTATCATCAATGTAATTATCTATAATTAAGATTTTTTTATTTGCTGTCTTGATAATATCTATAATCAAACTATATGCATCATATATTTGACCATCAAAAAATATTCTCTGTTTTACATTTTCTTCTAACTGAAGCTGATTGAAAACTTCATCAAATTTTTTGTCATGCTCTTGCAATTTATATTCTACACTTGTTAATCTCTCAAATACTTGTCCATTAATCATTAAGAATTTTCGCATTTCAATAAATGCTTTCATAATATTTACACTAACACTTATTGCAATATCACTTTTTAATAGAGCTGATAACATTGCTATACCTTGCTCTGTAAAGACATAAGGTAAGTACTTTCTATGTTGTCCTCTTCCATTTTCGTTTAAGGTGACAAATTGGCACCTTAAAGATTCAAACTCATTTTCAGTTAACTGAAAACAAAATTCCTCTGGAAATCTTTCTATATTTCTTTTTACTACACGATTTACATATTTAGTCTCACAATGATACATATGTGCCACATCACTATCCAACATAACTTGTTTTCCTCTTATTGTATATATTAAATTTTTTATATCTTCATTAGTTAATTCATTTTGAATTGCTAATTTATTTTCTTCCATAGATTCACATCCTTTTTTATCTGTACATATTTTAAAACATTTGTTCTGTGCTGTCAAGATTTTTGTGATTTTTTATTCTAAAATTTATAGTATCAAATAAATATAGTGTAACTTTATTTTGCTCTGTGGAATCCATTTCCATAATTTTAGATGAAACAAATATTATATAAGGGTAGTTTGTAAAATTAATAGTGGTAGTTCTGTATTCATTACTGATTTCTTTTAGTAATTTATCTAAATATTTATACATTTCTTTTTTATCATATTCTAAATTTGTATGACTATAATTATCACACATACATATTGCTAATCTTAATTTATTTTCTAAATCCATATCTTTTTTGTATTTTTATGAAGTTCAATTCATCTTTTCTAAAAATGAAAAAACAACCTACAAATCTTTATAGTTCGTAAGCTGTTTGAATTTGGAGCATTTTAGGAGGTTATTTGTGAAAAATATACCTATTTTTAATAGTGTTCCTCCCACTTTTTGCTCAAAAAAAATAACTCGATTAATCAACTGTTGAAATTAGTATAACATAAAAATAATAAATTTGATAGTATTTTATTACACATTTACTAATTCAAAATATTTTCCATGATTATTTATTAAATCTTCATGTTTTCCTTGTTCTGCGATTTTTCCATTACTAATCATTACTATATTATCAAAGTCTTGTACAATTTCTAATGAATGAGCAATAATAATTATGGTTTTTGTTTTAGATAGTTCATTTATTGTTTCTTCTATTTTACTTTTGCTATGATTATCTAATGCACTTGTTGCCTCATCAAATAATATAATTGGTGTATCTCTTAGTATTGCTCTTGCTATCGCAAGCCTTTGTTTTTGACCAACTGAAATATTATTGTTATTTTCATTTACTATTTCATCATATTTATTTGGTAATGTATTAATAAAATCATCTATATTTGCTAACTTACAAGCACTTATTATTTCTTCTTCTGTAGCCTTTTCATTTACCATTAATAAATTTTCTTTTATACTCATATTAAATAATACTGGTTCTTGATTTACCACTGATATAGAGTTTCTAAAACTCTTTTCATTAAAATCTTTTATATTTTTTCCATCAAACTTTATAATTCCACTATAATTATCATATTCTTTTAATAATAATTTAAATATTGTACTTTTTCCTGCACCACTTTGTCCAACTATTGCATTTTTAGTATGTGGATCTATAGTAAAATTAATATCTTCTATTATATGATTGTTAGATGTTTGATATTTAAAAGTAACATTTTCAAATTCTATCTTTCCAACTATGTTAGCATAATTTTCTTTTCCAAATTGTTCTTTTTCTAGTCTGTCATCTTCTAACAATGATTTAATTCTTTTCATATTAGCTGTAAACTCGGAAATTCCAAAGTCATGTTCTATAATTCTATGAAATACATCATCAATTATATTAGTCATATATGTAATAAGTAACATTGCTATTTCTATATCTAATAGTGAACTCCTTAAACTTTCGATTATATATATTAATATTATTGCATCTCCTATAATTCTAATAGTCCATTTTGCTGTATTTACATTTTTTCCTAATAGCCTTCTTGTAGTTCTTACATCTTTTAGATTATCTATATCCTTTTCAAATATACAAAAACATTTTTCTTTTAGCGTTAATGCTTTAATTTCTCTTATTCCTTTTGTGGTTTCGCTTAACATTGTAGAATAATTATCAGAATTGTTAAATTCCTCTCGTAAATATTTTTTAGATTTATCTAATTGAATTTTAAATAATAATAAACTTAATGTAGAAATTATAGTTACACCTAGTCCAATTTTCCAATCTATAAAAAATATTATAAATAACATTACAACTGAAGTTGCTACATAGGCACTCTCTTGTAATAGAGAACTTATTGTACTCATCATTCCACTGTCCGCTGCTTTTATAGTTGTAAAGATTTTTCCAGATTGCATATTTTCAAATGAAGTCATTGATAAATTTAATACTTTAGAATATATTTTTTTCTGAATATTAGCTGAGATCTTTTCTCCTGCACTAATAACTATTCTTCTATATTGATTATGACAAAAAGTTATTGAAAATATTCTTAATAATCCACATATTATTACTAATTTTATAGCTTTATCTAAATTTAGACTCATTATATTTGCTATTAATTTTGAATACATTGTTGTAAATATCATTGATGTAATTACAAAGATAATCATAAATATTAAGCCAATTATATATTGCTTTTTATTTTCTTTGGAGTATTTAAATAACTCTTTAAAAGCATTAAAAAATCCATACTTTTCCATTTGTTACTTTCCTCATTTCTTTAATTCTTGTATATGAATTAATATCAACTATAATATACCATATATATATTAAAAAATCTAGTAAAATATTGTCATTTTATAAAGGGGTTGGGACTTAGTCCCATAGTTCGAATTTTGACTAGGGTGGAAAAATTCAGTGCTTGTTAGGAATTATATAGGCGTACAAATATCATTTCAATTTGAATTTTTCCTCTAACTTTTTTATTTTTGAACACTTATTACTGCATAATTTTCCTTTTGAGTTTTTGAAAATCTTTTGTTACTTTTTATTGCAACTAATCGAATCAATTTTTCTTTTTCTTTGTTCAGTTTTATTTCAATTTCTTCTTTGTTTTCGTTCTCATTTTTTGAAAACAATTCATAAAATTCTATCTCAAATTCTTTGTTAAGATTTGTGATATAATCGTCTAATTGTTCTTGATTTATATTAATACTTGTCCTAATTTCTTGTTCTTCTCAAATTCCTTCAACTGGAGCAAAAACATCTGCAATTCCTAACATAAAAAACTTAGTTAATTTTTCAATATAACTACTTCTAAAATTTATTTTATCAATATAAAATTCTCCATTTTTGTTTTTTAATAATGTCATTGATTCAATAAATTTAGAAATAAATTCTTGCTTTTCTTCTTTAGATTTTTTGTTCCATTCTTGTTTCAAAATTTCATTTAATTTATTATCTCGTATTAGTTTTTCTCTTTCTATATCTCTATCAGCCATTAGTTGTTG
>CALXQV010000014.1 GCA_944390535.1 uncultured Clostridia bacterium
AAGTACATGTAAAAAACAAGGAATTGATTATTTCCAAGAACTTGTTAATATAGAAAAAGGTAACCTTAGTATAGTTATTTAACTAACTTGGGCTACCTTTTGATGTTTTTAGGGCTGAGTAGTAACAAAAACATACAAGAAATTTAAATTTCTTGTATGTTTTACTTGACAAAAGGACAAACTACCATTATAATAATACTTGCTTAGAAATATGGCGAAGTAGCTCAGTTGGCTAGAGCATTCGGTTCATACCCGAAGGGTCATGTGTTCGAATCACATCTTCGCTACCAATATAAAAAACTCGTAAATGTAAAGCAAACATTTGCGAGTTTTTGTATTATATAGATTTATTATTTTTATCAATATAAAAACAAATATGTTAGATTGAAAATGAAGGAAAAGATCCTACCTTTCTTCAAATAAAATATTTAAAATATTAGGATAAATCGTATTAGCATGTCCTTTCCAATTTTCTACAATTTTTTTAGCTCTATCTCTTGAGCCGGCATATGTTTTTACTTCAAAGATTGTTTCATTATTTTCTACAATTTTTAAAGTTACAGTATAATTATTTTCGTCTTTAGGGGTAAATTCAGCAATAACAGAAGAAGCTTCTTCAATATTAGAAAATTCTTTTTTAAAAATGCTGTCTGCTTTTAACTTTAATAATCCGGGCATTACATCTTTTGTTAATGAATATGCATTTTTTCCTTCACTAGTAATTTTTAATACTTGTTCATCTTCTTTTGTATAAACACCTACTAGCTTTGAATCTATTAAATCTGTCAAGATTTGTTTAAAATAAAAGTAATTGATATTATTAATAGAAGAAATAATTTTAAACAATCCATCTTGTATAATATCTCCATCAATTAGATTTAAGATATAAAGAATTAACACTTTATTTTCAGCCAAAGTAGTAGTATTATTTGAATTTGAACTCATAAATAGCACTCCTTACTTTGATTATTTGCTAAATTATATCATAACAATAAAAAAAAGTAAAATAAATTATATAAAAAATCTTTAAATTTCAAGAAAAAAGTAGTATACTATTGTAGGAAATTTAATAAAGAGAAAGGAATGGATTGTATGAAAAAAGGAAAAGTTGTTTTAGTAGGAACTGGATTTGTAGGAATGAGTATGGCATACTCAATGTTAAACAGAGGAGGAATACAAGAACTTATATTAATAGATATTGATAAAAATAAAACAATAGGAGAAGAAATGGATTTATCTCATGGATTACCATATGCACCACAAAAAATGATTATTAGGGCAGGAGATTATGATGAATGTAAAGATGCACAAATTGTTGTAATTACTGCAGGTATTGCACAAAAACCGGGACAAACAAGATTAGAACTTGCAGAAGTAAATGCAAAAATTATGAAAGATATTACAAAAAGTATTATGGCAAGTGGATTTAATGGAATTATTGTTGTGGCAAGTAATCCAGTAGATTTAATGACATATGTTGTAGCAAAAGTATCAGGCTTACCAAAAAATCAAGTCATTGGATCAGGAACAGTTTTAGATACAGCAAGACTAAGATATTTAGTTGGACAATATTTAAAAGTTTCAAGCAAAAATATACATGCTTATATCATGGGAGAGCATGGAGATTCTTCATTTGTTCCATGGGAGCATTGTTATGTTGGTTGCAAAAGAATTACAGATGTTATGAAAGATAATCATCATCCAATGGAAAAATTAAGTAAAATTCATGAAGATGTTGTAAAGGCAGCTTATGAAATAATCGAAAAGAAAAAAGCAACATATTATGGAATTGGAATGGCCTTAAATCGATTAGTAAGAGCTATATTAGATGATGAAAATTCTATATTAACCGTATCAACTTATTTAGATAATGCATATGGACAAGATGATATATATATTGGTGTCCCAGCAATTATTAATAAAAATGGAGTAAGAGAATTAGTAAATTTAGAATTAAACGAGCAAGATCAAGAAAAATTAAATAATAGTTGCAAAGTAATAAAAGATATGAGAAAACAATCAATTGATGAGATTATTAACGGAAAATAAGAATATTCGCATTTGTATGAAAAATATTTGCATTTTAAAAAAATATATGTTAAAATAGCAAAGTATTTATTTGAGATATAAAAACCGTAGGAGGTCGAAATTTGAAAATCTGACACAGTAAGTTTAATCTTTTCGACCAAACTAGAGAAAGGAATGAAATAAACATGGAAATAGCAAAATGGATATTGATTGTTATATATTTTATAGTAGCAGTAGCAATTATTATATTAGCTTTATTACAATCAAAGGAAGATTCAGGTTTGTCTTCAACAATTACAGGTTCATCAACTAATAATTTCTTCGAGAAAAATAAAAGCAGAACGAAAGAAGGAAAACAAAAAAGATGGACAGTTATATTATCAATTGTGTTTGCAATATTAACAATTGTATTAGGAATCTTATATATGGCATAAAAAAAGAAGAGCGGTTAGACACAACTTGCTCTTTTTTGTAATTAAAAATGATGTCCATTGGGGTGTCCATTTGGGGACGTTTCCTTTTGAGACATTTTTATGTAAAGTTATAATTATAACTTTACAATCATATGATATTTTAATTTTATATATTGTTAGTATTTAGAATGTATTTAACTAACTTTACATAAAAATGTCTCAAAAGGAAACGTCCCCAAATGGACACCTAATTGGACAAAAAGAAAGGAATATTAATGGAAGAACAGGAACTGAAGGTTTTAAATTTAATAAAAGATAAAGATTATGCACCAATGAAGGCAAAAGAGATTGCTATGATTATGCATGTACCGAAAAGTGAATATAATGAGCTTTTAAGAATTTTAGGAAAACTAGAAATGGAATTAAAAATCCAAAAAAATAGAAAAAACCAATATAGACCAGTAGATACAGTTTATTATGATGGCATTTATAGAAAAAATCAAAAGGGTTTTGGATTTGTCAAAATAGAAGATCAAGAAGATGAAATTTATATTGCAAAAGAAAATTCTAAAAATGCATTAAATGGAGATAGAGTATTAATTGAAATAATCGAAGAAAAGAATAAACTAAAAAAAGCAGAAGGAAAAGTTGTAAAAATATTAAAACACGAGAAAGATACTATTGTAGGAAGATTTGAAAATAATAAAAATTTTGGATTTGTGGTGCCAGATGATAAAAACTTTGGTACAGATATTTTCATTTCAAAAAAGAATTTTGGAAAAGCAAGAAATAATCATAAAGTATTAGTAAAAATTATAAAATATCCCGAAAAAGGAAAAAAGGCAGAAGGAAAAGTATTAGAAGTGTTAGGAAATGTCAATGAAGCAGGCGTAGATATGTTATCTTTAATCAAAGAACATAATTTACCATCAACCTTTCCGGAACCAGTTGTAGAAGAAGCTAAAAAATGTGGTAATCGAATTAATGAAAAAGATATTGAAAAAAGAAGAGACTTAAGACATGATATCATCTTTACCATTGATGGAGAAGATGCAAAAGACTTGGATGATGCAGTAAAAGTAACAAAATTAGAGAATGGAAATTATAAGCTAGATGTACATATAGCTGATGTCAGTTACTATGTAAAGCCAAATAGTTTGTTAGACCAAGAGGCATTACTTCGAGGAACAAGTATTTATATGTTAGGAAGAGTTATTCCTATGTTACCAAGAGAATTGTCAAATGGAATTTGTAGTTTAAACGCAGGAGAAGATAGATTTACATTATCTTGTAGTATGGAAATTAATGAAAAGGGAAAAGTAGTTTCTTCTGATGTTTATAAAGCAGTGATTAATGTAACAGAAAGAATGACATATACCAATGTTCAAAAAATATTAGATAATTCTGATGAAGAAGTGGTCAATCGATATAAACCATATATTGGTGAATTTAAATTAATGGAAGAATTGGCTCAAATATTAAAGAATAAAAGACTAGAACAAGGATATCTGAATTTAGATATTCCAGAAAGTAAAATTGAATTAGATATAGAGGGAAGAGTTACTAATATTCAAAAATATGAAACAACTTTTGCAAATGAAATTATTGAACAATTTATGCTAACGGCAAATGAAACCATTGCAGAGAAATTCTTTTGGTTAGATGCACCTTTCATATATCGTGTACATGAAACGCCAGACTATGAAAAAGTGCAAGAATTAAATAAATTTTTATTTAATTTTGGGTTAAAAATTAAAGCCAATAAAGACAATATATATCCTAAAGAATTTGCAAAAATTTTAGAAGAAATACAAGGGAAAGAAGAAGAAAAAGTGGTTTCTAATTTGGTTTTAAGAACCTTAAAAGTAGCAAGATATGAAGCAAAAAATCAAGGACATTTTGGAATTGCAAGTAAATATTATTGTCATTTTACATCACCAATTAGAAGATATCCAGATTTATTTATTCATAGAATTATCTCGAAATATTTAGAAGACAATTATGATGTAAAAGAAAGCTTTATAGAGGAATATAAAAAACAAGCAGAAGAAAGAGCAAAACAATCTTCAGAAAGAGAAAATATTGCTACAAAAGTGGAAAGAGAAAGTGAAGATATCAAAAAAGCAGAATATATGGAAGGAAGAATTGGAGAGGAATATGAAGGAATCATTTCTTCAGTAACTTCTTTTGGTATTTTTGTGGAATTAGAAAATACGGTAGAAGGATTAATTCGATTTGAAGATTTGGGAGACGAGTATTTTATTTATGATGAAGAAAGAAAAAGGCTAATTGGTGAGCATACCAATATAACCTATAAAATAGGAGATAAAATTAACATTAGAGTAAAAGATGCTAGCAAATTAATGAGAACAGTTGATTTTGAAAAGATATAAGCCAATCATAAAAGGGATTTTCCCTTAATGATTGGCTTATATTTTAAGATATACATATAGCGATAATACTTAAAATAATAGAAAATAAAGAAAAAGCAATGACAAAAACACCACCAAATTTATTCTCATTTTTATATTCATAAATACCATAGCTAATAGATTCTTTCAAAACATATAAGCAAAATACAATAAAAACAATAAATTCTATAATACTAATCATAAAAATTTCCATCCTTTCTTTACCCAAAAGCATACACAATTAGAAATGCATATAAAAGTCTAGCTTTCTGTTAATAAAGAAGAAGAACGAATAGAAGAATCAATACTAACTTCAAAAAAGCTATCTTTATATTTTTCGCTCCAATGATAATCATAAAAATCATTAAGGGTTAAAAAGTTACCTCTTGCTGTTTTTCCAAAACCATTAATATCAGAATTTAAAGCCTTAGATGTCTTATACATATAATCTGTCAGAATAGATTCTAGATAACTATTACAAGAATTTGAAATTTGGTTTAACATATCATTATTTAAATAATCTGCATTATCCTCCATAGAATAAATTCTTCCAGTAAAACGACAATTGACACGAATATACGGTGTTCCATTTAATATATCAACAGTAACTTTAGGCGATGTTAAAGGTGTTACATGTAAATCAATATATGAATTTGCTTTGTTAGGGTTTGGAACAGAAATCAAAAAACCATCTACTTGATTTCGCATAATAGAAAAACATAAAGTTTCTATAGAATTTAATTCACCAACTAATACATCTTCTTTAAAAACAGCAAGCCCTGTATTTTCAGCAGTAGATTGACCAAACAGAGAGGAAGCATTAGACTTTGTGGTTGTATCATTTTCAGAATTCGTAGCTCCTGTAGATTCTGTTGAAGAATTGGTAACCCCACCTAATATGGCAAAAGGTTCACAAGATTGACAGATTAAACTATTGAAAAAATCACCGATAGTAGCATTGGCTGTAAATCCTGTATAACTACCTGAGGCAGAAAACACCTCATAATATTTTGTAATTAAATTTTCAAATAAAGGCTTAGAATGTTCTAAATAATATCTAGCAGAGGTTTTGGAAATAACAATATTGGTAGAAGGTCTAATTTGTGTATCATTAATTAAAGTATAAATCTCATCAGAAATGCCTTGACTTGCTATTTCTTCCGAAAAGGCGATTACTTTGCAATGTGAAAGATTTACGGATTTGCCTATATAGGTATTAATTAAATTAATACCTGAACTAATAGAAGAAGCATCTACTGAATAAATAATAGAAGGGGCTTGCTCTGATGTTCCCGATTCTGATACAGAAGAAGGGTTAGTAAATTGAAAACTAATTTGTAGATGATTTTTATCAGAAATATCAATTCCCATAGCAACAATAACACTCAAATTATCGATGTTTAAAGTGGCATACGATTTTGAGAAGGCAAGAAGAAGTAAAATAATTAAAATTACAATAAAAATTTTTCTAGATAGATTTTTCAACATTTGCGTTTAACTCCTTTTTCTTTCTTTTTTTGAAATATGCGAGGATTAAAAGAGAGATGCCTAAAAAAATAGAAATAATGATAACCATATAATGATAAATATAATCCTCAATAAATTTTGAAATAGCATAATTTTTTGGTAGTAAGCTAATGGCAAAAATCAACAATCCAAATACAAGAATAAGCGGTTTTTCATCACGAATATTAGTAATTTTCTTAAAGATGGATATAGACAATTTAGTGACAATACTTAAATAACAAATCATTTGCAAAATCCATATAAGAAGAAAAATAGATTCTAATCTCTGAAAAAAGTTTCCAAATTCAATGTATCTCGCAGCAGAATATAAAGGCATAATTTGATTGGTGTACATCAAAGAGATAAACATAAATAAAATAATAGAAACACATAGTAAAAAATAGACAATTCCTAATATAACAGAAGTTAGGTAAACTTTTTTCATTTTTTGAGGCTCTTTTAAATAAGGAGGAAGAAAATATAACAAAGTAATCCCACCAAAAGAACCTAAATTTCCTAAACCAGTTACAAATGTGTTAAATACGCCATCTCCAAAAATTGGGAAAATATTATCCAAAGAAAAGTTTTTTATATTAGCAATAAACAAAAACATAATGCTAATAATCACTAAAGGAATAATCAATAAATTAACTTTAGCAATAGATGAAAAACGATGACGTAAAGTAATACAAATCGTAATAATAAAAGTCAATATAATAAATACTAAACTTGTCATAGGATAATATACAATTTTCAAACACTCACAAAAATTTCTAAGAAGAATACTACTACTAAAAAGGAAATAAAAGATAAACACAATACCAATAAAAGTTTTTAAAGTCTTTCCACCTAAGTATTCTGCAATATCTACAATATCATTTCCAGGAAATTTTATTAGCAATTTATAAATCAAAAATGTAATAAATAAAGCAATTACGCCAACATAAATTAAATTAATTAAAGTAGCAGTCTTTGTAGTTTCAAGCATACTTCTTGGAAGAGCGACTAATGTATAAGCAACAAAAATACCAAGTATAATGCTAATTGCTTCAGCAGCAGTTATTTTAGAGGTTTCCATATAAGCTCCTTTCATATGAATTTAATTTCTTTTTTGAACTTCAGGGACAGTCCTTAAAGTTCATATATATTTTTTATGATATATGTTTTTTATATGAGAGAACTTTAAGGACTGTCCCTGAAGTTCATTTTAGAAAACTTTAAGAATCGCATTTTAAGTTCTTTTCCATTTCATAGAAATATGTCCTTGTTTTGTTTCCTTTTTAGAATTTAGAAAACCAGAACGATATTCTCGTTTTTCAATTGCAGGTAAATAATAGGAGGTTCCTTTTATCCTTTCAAAAGGAGAAATACCAACTGTGTATGGGACACCAAAAGATTTGGAGTCACATGTAGCAATCATATAAGCAAATAGTCCAAGAGCTATTCCTAAGAATCCGCAAAGATAACCTAAAAAAATGAAGACAAATCGATAAACTCGTAAATGAAATCCAAAAGCATAATCAGGGATAGCAAATGAGGCAGTTCCTGTAATAGCAACAATAATGATTAAGATAGGACTCACAATTCCTGCACTAACAGCTGCTTGTCCCATAACCAAAGCACCAACAATACCAATGGTAGGACCTATAGGAGAGGGAACTCTTAAACCAGCTTCACGAATTAATTCAAAAGATAATTCTAATACCAATAATTCAAAAATAATAGGAAAAGGAACATTGGCACGAGAGGCTAAAATAGAAAACAGTAATTCAGTAGGTAGAATTTCTTGATGAAAGCTAGTAATAGCAATATAAAGACCAGGCAATAATAGGGTGATAAAAGCAGCAATTAGTCGGATAAATTTTGTGAAATTAGAAAAAATTGCTTTTTGATTTTTATCATCAGGTGAACTTAGAAAATCAGATAAAATGCCAGGTGTAATAATTGCATAAGGAGAACCATTGACTAGAATAATGACTCTACCATCTAATAAATAACTAGCAGCTTTATCAGGTCTTTCGGTAGAAATTAGCTGAGGGGCATTTAAATTACTAGAATCTGTAATCAGTTGTTCTAATTGCCCAGCAGAAAGTAAAGAATCAACATCTAAATTATTCATTCGAAATTTTACCTCTGCAATTAAATCTTCATTTGCAATGCCAGAGACATAACAAACACCACATTTTGTTTTGGTGATATTTCCAACATTCAAATTTTCGATAACTAAGTGTTCATTATTGACAAATCTCCTAATAAGAGAAGTATTTGTTCTAATATTTTCGACAAATGCTTCATGTGGTCCTTTGATAACAATTTCATTGCTTGGTTTTTCAATGCCTCTTTGGTTAAATCCTTTTACTTCTATGTCGAAAACCACATCTAATGTATCAACAAATAGAGCACAGTTTCCAGAATTAATGCCTGAAATGGCTTCCTCAAAGGTAGATACTTGTTTTATGGCATTTTGAGGAACCAAACAACTAGAAATATAGTTTGGCAAATTAAATTTTTTGACTTTTCGAACAGTAATATTATTAGCAACAGCTTCAGAGATTACCCTATTTTGAGAATTATCAAATAAATTATTTCTGTTTCTCATCATAAGAGGTTCTAAAATAAATTCATTCATGATTTTAGTATTAATCATTCCATCAATAAACACTAATAATGCATGATACTGTTTTCCTCGAGCATTTAAAACAAAATCACGAAAAATAATATCAGAATTAATTAATAAATTATATTTACTTTTTAGATAATCTGTGTTGACAGTAAGGCTAGGAAAGACTTTTGTTTGTTCATTGCTTTTATTTCCTAAATTACTGTCAGGATATTGTTTGGTATTAAAATCTTCTACTAAATTAAAATTGTAAGTGTCTTTATTATCAGGTGTATACGTAAAAAGTGAAGATAATATCTCTTTTAAATTCATAATGAAATCTCCTAATTTATAACAAAATTTATAGTTAAACTAATAATATATTTTTTGTAAATACATTTCTCGGTTCAATACAGAAATATAAGAATTTTTAAAATTATTTTATGGCACCATTTCAAAGATTTTCTTCGAAAACTTCGAACATTTTCCATAAAATAATTAAAGAAATTCTAAATTTCCTCCAATCACATTCGAAATGTATTTCAAAAAAATATCTTATCAGTTCAACAGATTAGAAATAATTGTCATTTATTTTAGTATTGCTAAATTTTTTAAATTTATACTAGTTTTTACATAACAAAAATGATATAATAAAACCATAGTGTTATGAAAGGAATCAATACTATGAAAAAAGAAATCATGGATAAAATCACATCAGCTTTATTATTTTTAGTTGTTATAGGGATTTTTTCAGTCATTATTGTTTTTTCAATTATTGCTATTCAAGAATTTTCAAAAGAAGATGAAGCATTAACATTTGCTGAAAATTCAAGAAGTATTGCAGTAAGCGAAGATAAAACAGTAGAAGATGATATTGAAGTACCAGCAATTGTCGAAAATCCAATTAGTTCTATTGAAAAAAATCCAACCAATACAGACTATTCAAATGTACAAGTAGATAAATATTTTTATAATCAATTAGATGAAAAATCAAGAATTATATACAGAGCATTTGAAAGTAATAAAGAGAATATAAAAACAGGAACTTTTCAAATTGAATTAGGAACAAATTTTTCAGATATATTATCTAAAAGTAATGGACAAGAATTATTAGGAGAATATTATCAATCAGCCATAGAAGCATACACATATGATAATTCAGAAGTTTTTTATTTAAGCCCTAGGAAAATGTATTTAAATATAGAAACAACAACAAGAAACGGAACATCGACATATAATGTATATATTAATTCTGGAAATGAAGCCAATTATTTAGCAGAAGGATTTTCTTCAAAACAAGAAATTGACCAAACTTTTGCAGAAATTAACCAAGTAAAAAATCAAATCATACAAAATAAGACGGGAAACACATATGAAGATATTAAAATGGTACATGACTATTTAGTCGATACGATTCAATATGAAAGTAGCTTATCAAAAGAAAACATATATACAATTTATGGAGCATTGGTAAATAGAGAATGTGTATGTGAAGGATATGCGAGGGCTTTTAAATATATATTAGATGAATTACATATACCTTGTGTTATGGTGATTGGAACAGCAACAAATTCACAAGGAGAAACAGAAAATCATGCATGGAATTATGTACAGCTAAATGGAAATTGGTATGCAGTAGATACCACTTGGGATGACCCTGTTGTGATAGGGGGAGGAACGGCAAGCGAAGAATCTAGATATAAATATTTTTTAGTAGGAAGAGAAGTGATTGACCAAGACCATAAACCAAGTGGACAATTTACAGAAGGTGGAAAAGTATTTAGCTATCCAAATTTAAGTAACACAAGTTATTCAAATTAAAAATAGGAAGGAGTAAGTTGTATCGCATAATGCAAGCAACAAACAGATATGATATTAGAAGAACTATTTGGAAATAAAATAAAAGTATATGCTTTTGTGGGTCCATCAGGAACAGGAAAAAGTTATCGTGCACAAATGGTAGCAAGTGAGAGAAATATAAATTATATTATTGATGATGGATTATTAATTAAAGAAAATGAAGTATTAGCGGGCGAATCAGCCAAGAAGGCACCTACAAAAGTAGGAACAGTAAAACACGCATTGTTTTATGAAAAAGAAGAAAGAGATAAAATCATAAAAGTATTAAAGAGAGAAAAACCACAAAGTATACTAATATTAGGAACATCAGATGGAATGGTACAAAAAATTGCGGCTAATTTAGGATTGCCTGAAATTAGTGAATATATTTATATAAAAGATGTAGCAACAAAACAAGAAATGGAAACAGCAAGAAGAATTAGGGTTACAGAAGGAAAACATGTTATACCAGTACCAACTTTTCAAATAAAAAAAGACTTTTCAGGCTATCTATTAGACCCATTACAAATTTTTAAATCAAAAGGAAAAGGACAAAAACCATATATATCAGAAAAATCGATTATAAGACCAACCTTTAGTTATCTTGGAAAATTTACTATATCAGATTTAGTATTTAGACAAATATTAGAATATATTGCTGTAAAAACGCCAGCAATTTATAAAATTTCAAGAACACGAGTGGAAAACTATGGAGAAGGTGCCAAAATCTATGTAGAAGTTACGGTTATGTATGGATATAACGTTATTAATGGAATTAAGGATTTTAAAGAAAGAGCTAGAAAAGAAATTGAAAAATTAACAGCCATGAATGTTGTAGAATTAGATGTGGTTGCAAAAAATATTTATGTACCAGAAAATCAGGAATAGCAATATTTAAGAATAATTTTTCAACGAAAAAAAATTGCCCCAATCACACTTACTTTGTGCGTTTGGTCGCTTACGCGATGTTACAAAAGAATTAACGTATATCTTAGAATGAAATGTAACCATATTTTATTTTTAAAAGAAAAATGTTTGAAAATGAAAATCATAATTGAAATTTTTAAGAAAAGAGGAAATCTACATGTCTTTTATAGTTGCAATAGATGGTCCTGCGGGAGCAGGCAAAGGAACCATTACCCAATTAGTGGGGAAAAAATTAGGATTAGTTAACATTGATACAGGAGCCACTTTTCGATGCGTGGCATTAAATATGATACAGGAAAATATAAACATACAAGAAGAAGAAAAAATAGTAAAAATGTTGGATAAAATTAATATTGAGATGTATCCTGATGGAAACGTATTTCTAAACGGAGAAGAAGTCACACATAGAATTAGGGAAAATGATGTAAATAGATTTGTTTCACCAGTATCTGTGTTACCAATGGTAAGAAATAAACTGTTAGAAGTACAGAGGAGAATTGCCGAAGGAAAAGACGTTATTATGGAAGGAAGAGATATTGGGACAGTTGTATTTCCCAATGCAGATGTAAAAATCTATTTAGATGCCACAGCTGAAGAAAGAGCCAGAAGAAGAGTAGCACAAAATCAAGAAAAAGGAATACAATCCTCTTATGATGAAGTATTACAAGGGATAAAAGAGAGAGATAGAAGAGATTCAACAAGAGAAATTGCACCACTAAGAAGAGCAGAAGATGCTATATATGTAGATTCTACAAATTTAAGTATTGAACAAGTGGTGGAAAAAATGATAAAAATCATAGAAGAAAGAAGAAAATAGGAAAGGCAAGGGATGTGAGTATGAAGAAAATATTAAAAGAAATTGTAAAATGGATTGTAAGAGGAGCATTATATATATGGTTTAAAATTGCTTACCGAGCAGATATTAAAGGATTAGAAAATGTACCAAAAGAAGGAGCAGTTATATTTTGTGGAAACCATAGAAGCTATATCGATCCACCACTTATGGTAGCAACAGCTAAGAGGGATATGAAATTTTTAGCAAAAGAAGAATTGTATGAAAATAAATTTTTAGCTTTTTTAGGTTGGGCATTTGAAGCCATACCAGTAAAAAGAGATGAAAAAGATGTATCTGCTATTAAAAAGTCATTAAAAGATTTAAAAGAAGGGAAATGTATTGCTTTATTTCCAGAAGGAACTAGAAATGGTCTAGAAAAAGGAGAAAAAGTAAAAGATGGTGTGGCATTTTTTGCTATCAGGAGTGGAGCAAAAGTTGTACCTTGTGGTATAAAAGGTGGAACAAAAGACCAACATAAAATTACGATTACATATGGTAAACCATTGGATTATAGTGCGTATAAAGGAAGTAAAGATAAAGAAGTATTAGAAAAAGTAACCAAAGAAATTATGGATAATATTATTGAGTTGACAAAATAGGTTATTTGATATATAATTTTATAAGCTTATTTTTAGAGATGTAGGCGTTTTTCAAGAAACCTTTGGAAAACGTCTTAAGTTATGATAAAGATAAATGAAAGGGAGTAATAAAATGAATAACGAAAACATAAGAAATATTGCGATTATTGCACACGTAGACCATGGAAAAACCACACTTGTTGATGCCATGTTAAAACAAAGTCATGTGTTTAGAGAAAATGAACAAGTAGCAGAAAGAATTATGGATTCCAATGACTTAGAGAAAGAAAGAGGAATAACCATTCTTTCTAAAAATACATCTGTTATGTATCAGGACATCAAAATTAATATTGTAGATACACCAGGACATGCAGATTTTGGAGGAGAAGTAGAAAGAGTGCTAAAAACAGTTGATGGTGTACTTTTATTAGTAGATGCTTTTGAAGGGGCAATGCCACAAACAAGAGAAGTATTAAAAAAATCCTTAACATTAGGATTAAAACCAATCGTGGTGATTAATAAAATTGATAGACCAGGAGCAATTCCAGAAAAAGTTGTAGACCAAGTAATTGAATTATTCATTGAATTAGATGCCAATGATGAACAATTAGATTTTCCAGTTGTTTATGCATCAGCAAAAAATGGAATCGCTAAAATGGATTTAAATGAAGAAACAACAGATCTACATTGCTTATTTGAAACAATTGTAAATACCATTCAAGCACCAAACTGTGATGAAGAAGGACCTGCTCAAATGCTAGTATCCAACATTGATTATGATGATTATGTAGGAAGAATTGCAGTAGGAAGAGTAGAAAGAGGAAGCATAAAAGTAGGGATGCCAGTAGCAATTTGTGGAAAAGAAGACAAAGTTTCGCAAGGTAGAATAGCAAAAGTATATACACATGTTGGATTAAACAAAGTAGAAGTAGAAGAGGGAAAAGCAGGAGATATTATTGAACTTGCAGGTTTACCAGACATTAATATTGGAGATACCATTTGTGATTTTAATCATCCAGAAAAAATCCCATTTGTGGATATTGATGAGCCAACTGTATCAATGACATTTAGTGTTAATAATGGACCATTTGCAGGAAAAGAGGGACAATTTATTACTTCTCGTCATATTCGTGATAGATTGTTTAAAGAATTAGAAAGAAATGTATCATTAAGAGTTAAAGAAACAGATTCACCAGACGCTTTTGAAGTATCAGGAAGAGGAGAATTACATTTATCTGTATTAATTGAAACAATGAGAAGAGAAGGTTTTGAACTATTGGTATCTCGTCCAAAAGTTATCTTTAAAGAAATGGATGGAGTAAAATGTGAACCAATTGAAGATTTAGTCGTGAATGTTCCAGATGATTGTGTAGGAAATGTTATCGAAAAATTAGGAAGAAGAAAAGCAGAAATGGTAAACATGGAGCCTGCTGAAGATGGACATACAAAAATTGAATTTAAAATTCCAGCAAGAGGATTGATTGGATATAGAACAGAATTTTTAACAGATACCAAAGGTGAAGGAACTATGAATCATATATTTGATTCATATCAAGAATACAAAGGGGACATTCAAGCGCGTGTTAGAGGAACAATTGTCGCTTTTGAAAATGGAAAATCTGTAACATATGGATTATACAATGCACAAGATAAAGGGGATTTATTCATTGGACCTGGTGTAGAAGTATATGAGGGTATGATTGTTGGATTAAATTCAAGAGGGGAAGATTTAGCAATCAACGTATGTAAGGAAAAACATTTAACAAACACAAGAGCTTCTGGTTCTGATGAAGCATTGCGTTTAGTTCCACCAATTCAAATGTCTTTAGAAAAAGCAATTGAATTTATTCAAGATGATGAATTAGTGGAAGTAACACCAAAATCAATCAGATTGAGAAAGAAAATATTAGACACCAAGGAAAGAGAAAGAGCGAATAGAAATAAATAGGAAAATGGCTAGAAGAGGAAAAGGAAAGATGAATTTAGAAGAACAAATTCAAAGATTTTCTCCATATAATGAGCAAGAACAGGCTGACAAAGAAATGATGTTAGAATATATCCATACATTTCAAGATGTATTGACTAGAGAAAATAAGATGTGTCATTTTACAGCCTCTAATTGGATTGTAAATAAAGAAAGAAGCAAAATATTAATGATTTATCATAATATTTATCAATCTTGGGCATGGACAGGCGGACATGCTGATGGAGAGGATAACTTATTACAAGTTGCTTTAAAAGAAGCAAGAGAAGAAACAGGTTTAAAAAATCTAAAAGTGTTAAGTGATGAAATATATAGTTTAGAAATTTTGACAGTAGATTCTCATATAAAAAAGGGGAAATTTGTGCCATCTCATTTGCATTTAGACTGTTGTTATCTATTAGAAGCAAATGAAGAGGAACCACTAAAAATAAAAGTGGATGAAAATAGTGGCGTAAAATGGATCGATATTGATAAAGTAACAAGAGTAACGAAAGAACCTAAAATGGTTCCTATTTATCAAAAGTTAAACGAAAAATTATTTAAATATCATGATTAAGTAATATGGAAAAACAAAAAACTCTTATGCAGGAAGCAGACATTAACAAATCACCAAATGGTAGACATACAAATTTAATATATACAGAAGGTGAGCCAGAAATATAAATTTAGATAATGAAGAGGAAAAAATGAATAAACAGGAATTAGAAAAAATAAAACAAAAAGCCTTAGAAGAACATATCCCTATCATTATGGATGATACACTAGAAGTAATTGGAACATATTTAAGCAACAATAAACCAAGCAGAATATTAGAAATTGGAACAGCGGTTGGTTATTCTGCTATATGTTTTACAGAATTTTTAGCTGAAAATGGTGTGATAGATACAATTGAAAGAGATGAAGAAAGAGTAAAAGAAGCAAAAGTAAATATACAATTAGCAGAAGTAGAAGATAGAATACATATTTATGAAGGGGATGCTGTGGAGATTTTACCAACTTTAGACAATCAATATGATGTCGTATTCATTGATGCTGCTAAAGGGAAATATCCATTTTTCTTAAAACAAGCTTTAAGAATGATTAGTAAAGAAGGGATTATTTTTGCTGACAATATTTTATACAAAGGTTATGTGATGAGTGATTATAATAAGCATAAACAAAGAACGGCAGTTAGAAATTTAAGGGAATATATAAAAGAAGTGAGCGAAAATCCGAATCTTGAAACAGAAATTTTAGAAGTAGGAGATGGATTAGCTATTAGTAAAATAAAAATATTAATATAAAAGACTGACCTTAAAGTTTAAAGTGAACTTTAAGGTCAGTTTTTTATGTTATAGTATTATAAATCATCATAGTCAATATTATAATTTCCTCGACTTTTAGAATCATTACGAACTTTTCTAGAATGTATAAACTTTTCAAAAGTAGAAAAGTCTAAAGGGGGTAAAGTATCTTGAGAGTCAGGCGTATAAGCTTTAGGGTTTTGAAAAGTATGCTCAAAGATGGTATGTATTTTAGGGGTGAAAGAATCTACAACATTACCATGAAATTTAGCAACCAAAATATATTTTCCAAGCAAGTCAGGTAATCCCACATTAGAATTATATAAAAGCTTTTCTAAAATTTCAGTAGAGGAATCGAATGCATCTGGATCTTTTTCTAATATATCGTGCAATATAGGATTTTGCGACCACTTTCTTACTTTTTCTTTTTTATAATTATCATGAGCTGTCATAAAAGAAGTATCAAATAGAGTTGTATCAATTTTATTTACACAGTTTTTTTCCATTTCCAAATCACGAATTTGTGTTTCTAAAGAATATCCAAATTCTTCATAAAAAAATGAGTCGTGTAAAGATTTATAATTAGATATTTTTTTTGGACTTTTTACATAATCTTTAGAACGTTTCCAAATTCTTGTTATACCAATTTCATCATAATATTCATACATGGCATTTTGAATATCATAAAGTGCTTGTTCCGTATATTTATTATCTACTTTTTTTAATTTTATATTGTTTTTATTACGCAAAAGTTTACTCAGATTAATAATATTATTGTTATTTTCGAAGTATTTACTTTGTTTAGAAGGATGAGTAGTGATTAAGATATCACCTGTTGAACCATCTATAGAAGTAGAAAGGATATCTAGTTGTTCATCATCATTAATTATGAGAGAATCTTGTAATAAAGTGATTTCTCCAGAAGAAGTTTTAGAAGCATTTTCAAAAGTTCTTTCTTTTGCAGAAAGTTCAATTGGATACAATAAGTTATGCGCACTAATTTCTTTTTTTTCTCCATCCACGATAGCATAATACATTCCTTTGTCATCTTGTTCTATTTGGGCGGAAGGAATTAATACAGAAGAAAGAATTGGAATTGCATTTCCATGTTCATCTAATATTTCTAATTGGCCATCAGAATTACTTCTTACAGATTGTATATTAAAATCAACATCATTTACAATAATACGATTAGCAAATGTGTCTTCTGTTCTACCTAATCGTATAACTAAATCTTCTTTTTCATCAGGTGATAACTGTTCAAATAAACTTCTAAAGCCATAAAGAGTGCCTATATCTGGTGAAGTATTTTCAATGATACTTTTTATTTTAAGAAATCTTTCTATTTTTGGAGGAGTTTCTTTTAGATAAAATTTAAAATATTTTTCTATATTTTTACTTCTTTCTTCTTCAAATGCTTTCAATTGTTCTTTATCTGTTGGGTATTGGCTAGGAAATAGTTTCTCTATACTGTCTGACATTGTTCTAAAAGATTTTATTAGAAAGCTTCTCTTAGATTTAATTCTTCCCTTAAAAGAAAAATTAATATTAGGCAATTTCTTGGAAAGCTCTATATGAAGATTACACATTTGTTTTTCTAAAAGGGGAAAATATTCATCTGAGTATCTCGCATGTCTTTGAAAGAAAATATAGGGATTAATATCTGGATGAATATAGTTACACCAGCCTATGAAATCTTTTTCAACTTTTGGAATTCCCATAATATAAAGCTCCTTATATATTAATTTTTTAGAGTATTCTTTCTATTTTTAATCATTTTTTCTTCTAGTTAGATACTCTAGGTCTTTTTTCAAATATAAGTGTATCAAAAAACATAAAGAATATCAATTAAATTAAAAAAAACTATGTAAAAAAAGTTAAGATATAATAGGAAATAGAATGATTCACTAAAAAGGTAATAATCCATAAATCTCAAGTGTCTTATAGTATAAGTCTTTTCATAGAGTATCTAACTAAAAGAAATTAAAATAAACAATGAAATAGATATATACCCGAATATACTTTGTTTTTTAGATTTTTTTACTATACCTACAAGTATAAAGTAAAAAACAACAGATATTTTATGATTGACATAAATAAGAGAGGATTGTATAATATTAATGTGAAAAGTAAGAAAATAGATATCATAAGAAATAAGGAAGGGAATATATGAAAAAAGTAGAATTATTAGCACCAGCAGGTTCATATGAAAAAGCCAAGATTGCCTTTTTATATGGAGCAGATGCAGTATATTGTGGAACATCATCATTATCATTAAGAACAAGAGCAGACATGGGGGATAAGGATTTAGAAAAAACGATTCAATATGCACATAGTATTGGAAAAAAAGTATATGTTACTTTAAATATTTTTGCTTGGGATGAAAAATATGAAGAAATTATAGAAATGGCAAAAACATTAGAGAATTTAAAGCCAGATGGAATTATTGCAGCAGATGGAGGAGTAATAGAAGTATTAAAACAGTATGCACCAAGTGTAGCAATAAATGTTAGTACACAAGCAAATATTGTAAGTTTACATGCCGCAAATTTTTGGTATCATAATGGTGCAAAAAGGATGATTATGGCAAGAGAAATAAATAAAGAGCAGTTAAAATATATTATGGAAAATAAACCTGAAGGAATGGAAATTGAAATATTTGTTCATGGAGCAATTTGTTTTGCTTTTTCAG
This sequence comes from uncultured Clostridia bacterium, assembly GCA_944390535.1. Lineage (GTDB taxonomy): Bacteria > Bacillota > Clostridia > TANB77 > CAG-508 > CAG-269. The sequence continues at coordinate 19,096 of CALXQV010000014.1, forward strand.
GAAGATGTTTTTTAAGTGATTTCATGTCATGTAGAAGTGCCAATTTAGGAGATTGTGCACAAAGTTGTAGATGGTCATATAATCTTTATGCAGAAGAAAAAAATAATCCAGGAGAATTGATGCCAATTGAAACAAATGAATATGGAACAAGCATTTTTTCTTCAAAAGACTTATGCTTAATAAAAGAAATTCCAGAAATTATGGATATGGGTGTAGATAGTCTGAAAATAGAAGGGAGATTAAAAACAGAATATTATTTAGCAAGTGTGATAGGGGCATATAGAAATGCAATTGATGACTATGAAAAAGACCCAGAGCATTATGATTATACAAAATATTTAAAAGAATTGGAAAAAGTGAAGACAAGAGGCTTAACAACATTTTATTTTAATAATAGAAATAACAAAGACATACAAGAATATGGTGGAAGACAATATAACGAAGCATATGAATTTGGTGGAAAAGTAGTAGAATATGATGATGAAAAATCTGTCATTGAAATAAAAAATAAATTACAAGTAGGAGATAAAATGGAAATACTAGTACCATATCAACTAGAACCAGTACAATTTACAATTGATCAATTATGGGATTATGATACAAAAGAAAAAATAGAATCTGTAAGTCCAGGGGTAAAAGGACAAAAGGTATTAATGAAATTACCAATAACATGTGAAAAAGATTGGATAATAAGAAGAGAAAAATAGTATAAAAAAATCCATACTGCACGTATGGCTTTTTTTGCTGTCACCTGCAGGAAGCCGAGTAAAATATTCAAAATGGGTATTAAAAATATATATTTTACCCACCACGGATGACAGCATAATCACCAAACCAGTAAGCTAAAAAGATTCACCTAAAGGGTGGTGATGTGTATAAATGGATATTTCCATTTGATAACATAAATAGTATACAATACAAATAAGTGAAATGTCAAGAAAAGTAATAATTTTATAGGCAATTTATAAAAAAATATGTAAAAAAGGAATAATTATAAAAAGATAAAATGTCGATAAAGCAATCATTAATAATTTGTATGAAATGCAACGGTATAGTGGAGAGTATCCTAAAATGATTTTTTTGAATATAATACACAAAAGCAACTGATACTAGTAATGAAGAAAAGGGAGGAGAGATATCCATGAAAAATCATACATTGATTGGAAATACACCTATGATAAAAATGATATATAGATATAAAGGAAAAGAAAATAGCATATATGTCAAATTAGAAATGTTTAATTTAACAGGCAGTATAAAAGATCGAGTGGCATATTATATCATAAAAAATGCAAAAGAAAAAGGAATTTTGAAAGACAATATGCCAATCATAGAAGCAACTAGTGGAAACACAGGAATTTCTTTATCAGCCTTAGGTGCTTATTATAAACATCCAGTATATATTTTTATGCCAGACTGGGCAAGTAAAGAAAGAATTGAATTAATGAAATTATATGGAGCAAATGTAACATTAATATCAAAAGAAGAAGGTGGATTTATAAAATGCGTAGAGGAAGCAAAAAAATTAGCAAAAGAAACAAATGGGTTTTTAGCAAATCAATTTGAGAATGAAGATAATATAACCGCACATTATGAAACAACTGGAAAAGAAATATTAGAACAGTTGGAAGCAAAAGAAATAGGAGGATTTGTTTCTGGTGTAGGAACAGGAGGAACTTTAATAGGAATTGGAAAACGATTAAAAGAAAAAGATCATCAGATAAAAATATATGCATTAGAACCAGAAAAAATGCCAATATTGTCAGAAGGAAAAATATTAGGACAACACAAAATAGAAGGAATTGGAGATGACTTTATACCAGATATATTTGAAAGAAATAAACATATCATTGAAAAAGATATCATGTTAATTAATGACGAAGATGCCATAAATATGGCTAGAAAAATTGCTAGAGAATTGGGAATTGGAGTGGGAATTTCGTCAGGTGCAAATTTTATAGCAGGTGTATTGTTAGGAGAAGGTCAACAAAAGAAAATAGTAACAGTATTTGCCGATGATAATAAAAAATATCTGTCAACAAATTTAATTGAAAACAGCTCTGAAAAAGAAGAAATGATAAGTTCTAAAATCCAATTAGTAGAATATAAAGTAGTGAATTAAGGGTAATTTTTCTATATAACGTTGTTCTCTTATACCATAAAAAGCCTCTATATAAAGAGGCTTTAATCTTTTAATTCCTTTGATAATTTTCCAATTGCTTTGGTCTCAATTCTAGAAACATAAGAACGAGAAATTCCCATCATTTTTGCAATTTCATGTTGTGTTTTTGGTTTATGACCACCAAGCCCAAAACGAAGTTCTAAAATTGTTTTTTCTCGATCTTTTAAAATACACTTCATTTTTTCATATAATAATTTGATTTTCATTTTTATATCAACTTCATCTTCAATATTTCTCTCGTCATTTTCTAAGATTTCCTGTAAAGTAATCACATTATCATCTTTATCTTTTCCGATAGGTTCATTTAAATATACTTCAGCACCTAATTTTTTAGTAGCTCTTAAGTGCATTAAAATCTCATTATCAATACATCTAGAAACATATGTAGAAAGTTTGGAGCCTTTATCAATATTAAAACTATTAATCCCTTTAATTAAGCCAATTGTTCCAATAGAAATTAAATCATCTGGTTCAACATTTGTAGTGGAATACTTTTTTGTTATGTGAGCAACCAACCTTAAATTTCTTTCAATTAGAATATTTCTTGCTTCTTCGTCTCCTTTTTTCATTTGTTCTAAATATAGTTTTTCTTCTTCAGAAGTTAACGGTTCGGGAAATATATTACTACTAGATATATATCCAACTAAAAATACCGAAGATTTTAAGAATTCAATAAATCCTAAAATACCAGATAAACAAAGTGCAGAAAACATATAAGCACCTCCAACTATATATAAATACGAAAAAAATTATGCAGAATTATATAGATATCAATCTACATTAAAAAACTTGCATAACAAATTATATGTAGAAGAAAAATAAAAGTGCATGACCATAAAAAAGAACTTAAGGGACAGTCCTTAAAGTTCATATCAAAAATTTTATAAAATGCTTGAACATATGTCATAATAAAGAACCTTCCATAGCTAATCCTTTTCATAAGAAAGTTTACAAAGTGATATCCAGTTTATCATATTATTTTTTATTACCTTTGATTTAGCTCTAAACATAAATTTGAATTCTAAAATTAAATCAAATTTTATTAAAAATTCAAAAATTAAAATCTAAAAATTTCAAAATGATATATAAATAATAGCCAAGGCTACAACAATATTTTTAATTTATTATGAAACAAGTTCTCTAGTGTTTAATAATCATATGAAAATACTAAAAATATCTTTTAAATGAATGAAGTAAAAAGAAATTCATAAAATAAAAAGAGAAAACTTTAAACATAATGAACTTTAAGGATTGTCCCTTAAGTTCGAAGGGAGTATATGTATGAAAGGATTTTTTAATATAATAAAAGGTATTTTTATTGGAGCAGGAGCGATTGTACCAGGTGTTAGCAGTGGCGTGTTATGCGTGATTTTCGGTATTTATGAAAAATTACTAGATGCTGTTTTGAATTTTTTTAAGGATATAAAACAGAATACGAAATTTTTATTTCCTATTATTCTTGGGGTGGGAATAGGCGTGTTACTATTTAGTAATATATTAAATTATCTATTATATGAATTTCCCATACAAACCAAGTCTATATTTATTGGACTAATTATGGGAACAATTCCTTCGTTAATAAGAGAAGCAAACGAAAAAGAGGAGTTTAAACCACAAAATGTCATATATTTGTTGATAGCTTTAGCGATAGGAACTGTAACAGTACTGTTAGAAAATACAATACATATAACCAATAGTGGAGAGGATATAAATAGCATGTATTTAATCATATGTGGAGCAATCATGTCTTTAGGAATTGTGGTACCTGGGGTAAGTAGTACAATTATTTTAATGCTATTAGGTGTGTATGCTATCTATTTACAATCAATTGCAAATGTATATCTACCAGTATTAGTTCCTATGGGAATAGGATTAATATTAGGAAGTATTCTTGTCATGAAATTAACAAAAAGATTGTTAGAAAGGCATTATGCGAAAACCTTTTACAGCATTATAGGGTTTACTATAGGTTCTATCTTTGTTCTTATGCCACAAGGAATGACAGGGACAGAATATATTTTATCTATATTGTGTGTCATTTTAGGAATATATATTTCCCACATCCCAGATGGAATAAAACATTTTAGAAGTTTTAGCACACATAGAACAGGAAAAGCATTGAAAAAAGTTCATTTCACTTTACAAAGTAGAGAAAAAGACTTGTGAAATGCTCGAAAGTATAGTATAATATTGGACATAGAGGTTATATAAGTTATATAAAAGAGAGGAACAAGAATATGACAAAGGAAGAAATCAAAAAAATAATTCGAAAAAATCAAGATAAATCATTAAATGAATTAAAAAGAATGATAAAAGCTGTTATGCCCCAAAATAAAAGAAAAGATTTTACATTTGATGAGTTAAGGGAGCTAATAATAGAAGTTAATCAGGAAAGAGAAGAAGAAATAAAAAAATATAATAAACATCAAGTAACTAGAAATACAAGAAGAATGGGAGGGATAGAGAGATAAAATGGATTACAAGGATTTAGCAAATTTAATATTTCCAAACGCAAAGGAGATTGCCTATTATGAGGAAAAATATCCAGAAAGAAATTTAAAAGAAGGTGCGATTGTCACAAGGTTTGCACCAAGTCCAACAGGATTTGTACATATAGGAGGGCTATATCAATCTTTAATTGCTAGAAAGTTAGCCAATCAAACAGAAGGTGTGTTTTTATTAAGAATTGAAGATACAGACCAAAAAAGAGAAGTAGAAAATGGAATTACAGACATTGTGCAATCTTTAGATAGATTTGGAATAGAACCAGATGAAGGTATGATTTCAGAAACGGAAGGAAAAGGGGATTATGGACCATATAGACAATCTATGAGAAAAGAAATCTATCAAAGTTATGCAAAATTTTTAATAGAGCAAGGAAAAGCATATCCATGTTTTTGTACACCAGAGGATTTAGAAGAAATGAGAGCAAAACAAGAAAATGCTAAAATTAGACCAGGATATTATGGCGTTTGGGCAAAATGTAGAAATATAACTGTAGAAGAAACAATTAAAAAGATAGAAAATGGGGAAAAGTATATTATCCGATTTAAGTCACCTGGACGTGAAGATAGAAAAATAAAACATCATGATGTGATAAAAGGAAATGTGGATTTCCCAGAAAATGACCAAGATATTGTTATTATCAAAGCAGATGGATTGCCAACTTATCATTTTGCACATGCAATAGATGACCATCTAATGAGAACAACCCATGTCATTAGAGGAGATGAGTGGTTATCTTCTGTCCCATTACATCTACAATTATTCCATGAGCTAGGATTCAAAGCACCAAAATATGCTCATATTGCACCAATCATGAAAAATGATAATGGAAATAAGAGAAAATTAAGTAAGAGAAAAGATCCAGAAGCAGCAGTATCTTATTATGATGAAATGGGAATTCCAAAAGAAGCTGTTAATGAATATTTATTAAATATTGCCAACTCTAATTTTGAAAACTGGAGAAGAGCGAATAAAGATAAAGCTATTGAAGAATTTGACTTACAATTAAATAAAATGAGTGTAAGTGGTGCTTTATTTGATATGATAAAATTATTAGATGTGGGAAAAACAGTGATTTCTAAATTTGCAGCAGAAGAAGTATATGATAATGCCTTAAACTGGGCAAAGACATATGATAAAGAATTAGAAGATATGCTACAAAATAAAGAATATGCTTTGCAACTATTTGGTATAGAAAGAGGAAATAAAAAGCCTAGAAAAGATATTGCCAAATGGTCTGATGTAAAAGAAAATATAGAATACATGTATGATAATAAATTTTTAGCTAAAGAACACGACTATCCATATCAAGTGATTAATGAAAAAGAAGAAGTAGATACAATATTAGATTTATACTTAAAAAAATATTATGACGAAAATGACGATAAACAACAATGGTTTGACAAAATAAAGGAACTTGCAGGAGAACTAGGATATGCAAAAGAGGTAAAAGAATATAAGGCAAATCCAGATGCCTATAAAGCACATGTTGGAGATGTTAGTACTGTTTTAAGAGTAGCATTAACAGCAAGAACAAACACACCAGATATGTATGAAATTATGCAAGTATTAGGAAAAGAAAGCATAGAAAAGAGATTGGATATAGCAAAGAAAAAATAAAAAATTAAAAGTAAAGGATGTAGAAATATGAAAAGAGATGTAAGAAGAAATGTAATTGTTTTCTGTGATGAAGACTATACAGTAGATGCAGATGTAGATTCTAGAAAAGATGGAAAATTTTTTGACAGAAAAGGAAAAGAAATAGAAGTAACAATGGACGAACATAAACCATTGGTTTATCATGCTATGACTTTAACAAGACCATCTATGAATTTTGGAGAAGAGGGAGTAGAAACGATATATGTTGATTGGAAAACGCTGATTCCAAACGATTTGGAACCATTAAGAGAGATGGAGGAATATGCAGAACATTTAAGTAGAATTCCTAGAAGAATTAGAGAAGGTGAAACACAATCATCTCTATCTTTGATGCAAAAGGCTTACTTGAAATTATTATTATATTTAGAACGCTATGGTGGAAGACCTACTTCTCAATATAAAACTAAGGCAATGGATGAATTTATGGAGCTATTTTCAAAAGTGATAACAACATCTGGTGCTAGTGCAATATTTCCAGCATATTCTGGGCAAATGAATGAAGTGAGACAAAAGATTTTACAAGAGTGGAACTCTAGGGAAAATAAAAGTGATAAAGTCTTAAAGGCTGCTCCATTAGTTTATGAAGAATTTGGTAAAGTAGAAGAGATAGTAGGAAGGTTTAAACTTACTCAACAAGAAAGGCAAAATGCAGAAACAGAAAATGCACAACAAGAAGAGGGACAAGACCGATAATAAGGAGAAAAAAATGGAATATCAGATAGGAGATATTGTAAGAACAAAAAAAGTACATCCTTGTGGAAGTAAATTGTGGGAAGTCACTAGAATTGGTGTAGATTTTAAACTAAAATGCCAAGGGTGTGGACATGTTGTCATACTTCCAAGAGAAAAAGCTTTAAAAGTGATAACCAAATTAGAAAAAAGAAAAGAGCAATAGAATAAAAGTGAAATAAAAGGTATGATATAAAAAGTCACAGTTCGACAATATTTGACATACTATATAATGTAGTATCTGTTTAGGTATTATATTGGAGGTGACTTTTTATGGAGCCACAAGAAAAAATCTACTGTTGCTATGAGAACAAGGAAGATAAATGCAATAAGAAGAAAAATTGTTTAGGAATTGTAGCAATTATCTTACTAACTGCATTTACATTTGTAATAGGATTGTTAATTGGTGCAGCTTTAGCATTAATTGTGCTACTATCTTTACCAGCAATCATTGTTTTAGCAATTATTCTAGGATTACTTCTATTACTTACCGTTATTTTAATGTTGTGTAATAGAAAAAAAGAAAAGAAATGTAAATGTTGTTGCTAGTCTAAAAATTAAGGAAAATAGGTGTCTAAATTAGATACCTATTTTTTGATATATTTATCTAAAAAGTTCCATACATCTTCTTTATAAATTTTTCTTTCAGAAGAAAAAGGAAAAGTAGGGATATCTCCAATAGGATTTAACTCTTTTTGCAAAGCGGTAACTGTATCATCTACTTTAGTGATAGCAATTTTATCAGCTTTATTTGCGAGAATCAAGCAAGGCAATCCAGAAGAAATAATATAGTTATACATAAGTTTATCATTGTTTGTTGGACTATGGCGAATATCAATTAAAAAGATAATTAAGACAATTTCTTTACGATGAAAAAGATATTGTTCAATAAATTGCCCAACTGTTTCTTGTTCTTTTTTAGACATTTTACTATATCCATACCCAGGTAAGTCTACAAAATAGAAAGTATTATCTATATTGTAGAAATTAATTTGACGGGTCTTTCCGAGGCTCGCTACTTGTCCTTGCAAGTTTTTTTCTATTAATCATGGTATTGATAAAACTCGATTTTCCTACATTTGACTTTCCAACTAAAACAATTTCAGGTAATCCATTTGTTGGATATTGTTTTGGACCAACAGCAGATATTTCAAATTGGGGATTTTTTACATTCATAATGGTATTTCCATCATATACATATTCAAAAAGAATAACAGTATATGCTCCTTTCTTTTTAACATTTCTATTATATAGTAACATATATATGTATTTTTTTCAAATAAAAAGAGCCATAGGCTCTCTTAAATGTTAAAGATTTTCTCTTACAATTAAATCATCACTAGCAGGTCCTGTTCCTATGTATTTAACAGGAATACCAGAAGCTTTTTCTACAATTTCAATAAATTGTTTTGCACGTTCTGGAAGGTCTTCATAAGTTTTACAAGCAGAATCAATTGTCCAACCACCTTCTAATGTTTCATAAATTGGTTCAGGAATTTCACCAGTTACAGTGATGTCATCAGGATAATGATGGATTTTTTCACCTTTATATAGATAACTTGTACAAACTTTTACATATCCTAATTTTTTACCAATCTCTCCTAAAGTATCTAAATGATTTAAACATAAATAATCAATACCAGAAGTATATTTTGCAGAACAAAGAATTGGACAATCCATCCATCCACATCTACGAGGACGCCCAGTAGTTGTACCATATTCATGACCTAAATCACGGACAATATCCCCTTCTAAAGGTGTGGAATCTTTAATAACATCTCCATTTTCGTCAATTGAAGCAGGCAATTCAGTAGGGAATGGTCCATTACCAACTCTACTGTTATAAGCTTTATCAACCCCAATGACTACATTTAAAGATTGAGCAGGTAAAGCAGCACCACAAAGTGTTCCAGAAACAACAGGATGTGAACTAGTAACCATTGGGTAATCTCCATGGTCTAAATCTAAACGGAATGCCTGTGCACCTTCTACAACAATTTTTTCATTATGCTTAATACTATTGAAAATAAAAGGTTCAATATCAGTAATATAAGGTCTTAAAGTTTCTCCATATTGGTGATATTGTTTTCCTAGAGATTGGCAATCAACGATATATTCTTCCATATGGTTTGCTTTGAAAACTTGATTATGAACTTTTGTTGCTTCTTCAATTTTATGTACTAACTCTTCTTCTGGAAGAAGTAAATCATACATTCTAATACCAATACGATTACTTTTATCTGCATAAGTTGGACCAATACCTCTTTTGGTTGTTCCAACAGGTTTATTTTTTAAAGATTCATATAATCCATCTAACGATTTGTGATAAGGAAGTGTAACATGTGCACGCCCACTAATCTTTAATCTTGACTCAATGTCTGTAACACCACATTTCTTTAAAAATGCAATTTCTTCAAATAATATTTCTAAATCAAGTACAACTCCAGGACCAATAATACAAGTGGTTTGAGGATATGCGATTCCTCCTGGAATTAAGTGTAATGGTAGTTTTTGACCTTTATAAATAACGGTATGACCAGCATTACTTCCACCAGTTGCTCTAATAACTAATTTCGCATTTTGTGCTTCAATTGCAGCGATTTTTCCTTTTCCTTCATCGCCCCATTTAGTACCAACAATTATTGTTACAGTTTTATTCATCTTTTTCTTCTCCTTTTGAACTTAAGGGACAGTCCTTAAAGTTCATTATTTTATATTTTCTATAATAGTATTTTTTATGCATATTTGTTTTTTTGATAGTTTGAACTTTAAGGACTGTCCCTTAAGTTCATTATTTATTTTTCTTAGGGTCAATTTTTTCAAGACCACCCATATATGGTCGTAAAACTTCTGGAATGATGACACTACCATCTGGTTGATAATTGTTTTCCATAATAGAAATTAGCATACGAGGTGGGGCTACTACTGTATTGTTTAAAGTATGTGCAAAATAATTTCCTTTTTCGCCTTTAATACGAATACCTAAACGTCTTGCTTGTGCATCTGTTAGATTTGAACAACTTCCTACTTCAAAATATTTTTGTTGTCTAGGAGACCATGCTTCTACGTCACAAGATTTTGCTTTTAAATCTGCTAAATCTCCACTACAACATTCTAAGGTTCTAACAGGTATGTTCATACTTCTAAAAAACTCTACTGTATATGACCACATTTTGTCATACCAATTCCAACTATCTTCTGGTTCACAAACAACAATCATTTCCTGCTTTTCAAATTGGTGAATTCTATAGACACCACGTTCTTCAATTCCATGAGCACCTTTTTCTTTTCTAAAACAAGGAGAGTAAGAAGTCATTGTATATGGCATATCTTCTTTTTTTAAGATTTGGTCTTTGAATTTTCCAATCATAGAATGTTCAGAAGTACCAATTAGGTATAGATCTTCACCTTCAATTTTATACATCATAGCATCCATTTCTTCAAAACTCATAACACCAGTTACCACGTCACTTCTTATCATAAATGGTGGAATACAATACGTAAATCCTTTATTAATCATAAAATCTCTAGCATATGTTAAAACAGCAGAATGTAGTCTTGCAACATCGCCTAATAAATAATAAAAACCATTTCCAGAAACACGTCTAGCACTATCTAAATCTAAACCACCTAAATTTTCTAATATTTCACCATGAAATGGGATTTCATAATCGGGAACAATTGGTTCTCCAAATTTTTCAACCTCTACATTTTCAGAATCATCTTTTCCAATAGGAACAGATTCATGCATAATGTTTGGTATTTTCATCATTCTTGTTTTAATTTCTTCAGCATATTCATTTTCTAATTTTTCATTTTCTTCTAATTTAGCATTAATTTCTTGCACTTGTGCTTTAATGTTTTCAGCTTCTTCTTTATTACCAGTTTTCATGAATTCTCCAATTTGAGAACTTAAACTTTTTCTTTCTGCTCTTAAAGTATCACCAGTAAGTTGTGCTTCTCTATTTTTTTTATCAAGTTCTATTACTTCGTCTACCATAATTAATTTATGGTCTTGAAATTTTTTCTTAATATTTTCTTTTACAATATCAGGGTGTTCTCTTAAAAATTTAATATCTATCATAAAATCCTCCTTTTGAACTTAAGGGACAGTCCTTAAAGTTCATCTATCTATTTATTAAGGTAAGGTAAAGTAAAGTCAGTTTATTTATTTTTTGAACTTAAGGGACAGTCCTTAAAGTTCATCTATCTATTTATTAAGGTAAGGTAAAGTAAAGTCAGTTTATTTATTTTTTGAACTTTAAGGACTGTCCCTTAAGTTCATTTTTTAGTATAATCTATCTCTAAATCTGTTGCTAATGTAAATCTTGTTTTTTGACCAGTCATGTTATCTGGCCTTTCTGGAAGTTCTTCCAAAAACATCTTTTCAGGTCTAACCCATAAGGAGCGTTTATCTTCTCTTGGATATAAAGGGCTATATATTACCATTCTTTCCTTGGTTTCCGAGTTATATGCTATATCATAAACGAAATAATAGTTTCCTTTAAAATGACGATAAACTCGTCCAATTTTTACTTCTTCCATTAGACATCTCTCCTTTTCAATACGAAGCCATTATATACTATTTTTTTTGAAATAGCAATAAAAACAAGTGAATTTCTGATTATCAAGCAATAGCAATTGGTAGAAATAGTTTTTAGATGATTATGTTATAGAGCTATAGTAAATAATAAGAATAAAAATAATTTCCAATTTCTGTTATAAGAATAACAAAGTGGGGAAGAATACTAATAATAAAAGGAGAACGGCTTAACAATGATAATAGAAATAATAAAATTTTTCATATATGCGATTTTGATTGTTTTAATTTCAAAATACATACTTGTAAAAGCTTTGAGAAGGTTGGCAGAAAACTTGAATTTGCAACCAAGATTAATTGGAAAGATTTCAGGAGTAGCGACTTCTATACCAGAATTTTTGACAGTAACCATTTCGAGTTTTCAAGGTTTAGCAAGTACGAGTATCTATAATATTTTAAGTTCGAATGTAATTAACTTTATTCAATATATTTTTTCAATTGTTATTAATAAAAACGGAAATGTATTAAAAAAATTGGGAATTCTATTTCAGAATATGCTTGTGATTTTAACAATTCTTCTTCCAATTGGATTATTAAAGATAGAAGGACAAATGGGAATAAAGATTGCAGTGATACTAATTTTTTTGTATGTAATATTTTCATGGCTAATGAAAAAAACACATGAAAAATATTTGAAGAAAGAAGAAGAAAAAATAGAACAACATCAATCAGTAGAAATATCAGAGGAAAAATCCAGTTATAAAAAAAGTTATGTACATGTTTCATATATTTTATTAGCAGGTATATTGCTATATCTAATAGGAAACCAATTGGGAAATGTGTTAAATACTTTGTCAGAACAATTAGGAATTGCAGAAAGTATTTTAGGAATTTTATTGGGATTTATAACGAGTATTCCAGAATTGATTACATTTTTTGAAGCACAGAAGCATTATAAAGAGGAAGAAGAAAATAAAGTATTAGGGGTTATTGAAACTACGAATAATTTGTTAACATCTAATATGTTAAATCTATTTATAATACAGCCATTAGGAATTATTATTTTTATGCTATTTGCATAATTATGATTTAAATTTAATTATTAAATATAGAAAGTTTTTTACGAAAAAATGTGGATAAAATACACAAAAAGGTGGATAAAATATCATTCACAGAGATTATTAGAAAAAGTATAATTAAAAATAAGAATGAAAATGTGAAAATACTATCGAAAAAGCAAGGGGGAAGCAGTAGCACTAACATGTATGAGATTAGCAAATAGTAGAAGAAAAGATTGTAAGAACGAAATATAAAACTAACACAAAAAGTAAAGGGGGAAAGCAAAAGATGAAAAAAGAAAAAAACAGTAAGAAAAAAGATTTCACAAAAGGAATAACCTTGATTGCATTAGTCATAACGATTATTGTGCTATTAATCCTAGCAGGGGTAACAATTGCGACATTATTAGGAGAAAATGGAATTTTATCAAAAGCGACAGAGGCAAGTAATAAAACAGAAGAAAAAAATGCAGAGGAACAGGTAAAAATAGCAGTAATGGGAAGTATAGGAACAAATGGAGAGCTAGAAAATGAGGTATTAAAAGATAACTTAAACAAAATAGAGAATATAAGTGGAGTGCCAGAGGAAATAACAGATAGTAGTTATCCATTAATTGTAACGGTAGAAGGAAAATATAGTTATACAATTAATAAGAATGGAAGTATAGAACAAGGAGAAGTTGTAAGCAGAGAAGGAATTAAAGTAGGAGACTATGTAAATTATACCTATGACCAAAAAACAACAGGATATAGTCTATTAGCAACGCAAAGTGGATACACAAGTAATCAAACAATAAACCAAAAGAGTGGAATGAAATGGAGAGTTTTAAATATCCATGAAAATGGAACTGTTGATTTAATAGGAGATATTGCCTCAACAGACCAAACAATAGGCATTGGCGGAGCATTAGGATACAATAATGGGGTATATTTATTAAACGATATATGTAAAGAATTGTATAGTAATAGTACATTAGGAATAACAGCAAGAAGTATCAATATAGAAGATATAGAAAGCCAAATGAATGAAACAGGAATCGCAGCAAGGGATGCATATACATATAGTGGAGTACAATATGGAAAGACCAAAACATATACAGGAAATTATGCATATTATCCCAATCTATATGCGAAGGAAAAAGGAAGTGGAATAGATACAACAGAAGTAAATACAAATGGAATAGTAGTAAGTGATAATGGATACACAAGCCCAACAACAGAAACTTCAACTAAGGCAAGTAATAGCTTAACTGTAACACAAACAGATTACGCTTTTAGCAATACCCCAGCAAATTATTTTAAAGATTATAATGAAAGTAGTAGTACAGTAAGAGATATGTTGTTTAATACAGGAACACTGTATTGGCTGGCTTCCCGCTATGTCATATGTACCTCGGCTGGTTCTTACTTCAGCTCGCGCTATGTGTATGGTGCTAGCCTTGGCGGTTATTATCTGTTCCATTCGAGTGATATACCGTACTACCCTGCCTATCGTATTCGTCCTGTAGTTTCTCTAGGGTCTAATATCAAAATTGAAGTATGCGAAGGAGAAAACAGTAGCACGAATATGCATGAAATTAGTAAATAGTAGAGGAAAAGATTGTAAAAATGAAATAACTATCAAAAAGAAAGGTGATAGCAAAAGATGAAAAAGGAAAAAAGTAGTAAGAAAAAAGACTTCACAAAAGGAATAACGTTGATTGCATTAGTTATAACAATTATCGTGCTATTAATCCTAGCAGGGGTAACAATTGCGACATTAACAGGAGAAAATGGAATTTTATCAAAAGCGACAGAGGCAAGTAATAAAACAGAAGAAAAAAATGCAGAGGAACAGGTAAAAATAGCAGTAATGGGAAGTATAGGAACAAATGGAGAGCTAGAAAACGAGGTATTAAAGGAAAACTTAAACAAAATAGAAAATATAAGTGGAGTACCAGAGGAAATAACAGATAGTAGTTATCCATTAACTGTAACAGTAGAAGAAAAACACAGTTATACAATTAATAAGAATGGAAATATAGGACAAGTACCTAAAAGAGAAGGAATTAAAGTAGGAGACTATGTAAATTATACCTATGATCAAAAGACAACAGGGTACAGCATATTGTCAACATATAACGGATATTCAAATCAAATAGTAAGCCAAAAAAGTGGAATGCAATGGAGAGTATTAAATATCTATGAAGATGGAGCAATGGATTTAATAGGAGATGTCAGTGCATCGGATCGAACCATATATTTAAAAGGAGTATTAGGATACAATAACGGGGTATATTTATTAAATGATATATGTAAAGAATTCTACAGTAACAGTACATTAGGAATAACAGCAAGAAGCATTAATATAGAAGATATAGAAAATCAATTGAATGAAACAGGAATCGCAGCAAGGGATGCCTATACAAATGGTCAAATACAATATGGGAAAACTAAAACATATACAGGGAGCTATACATATTACCCAAAGTTATATACAAAGGAAAAAGGAAGTGGAATAGATACAGGAGAAGCAAATACAAATGGAATAGGAAGAAGTGATAATGGATACACAAGCCTATCAACAGAAGCAGCGAACAAAGCAACTCGTTTAACTGTAACACAAACATATTATATGTTTAGCAATGCCCCAGCAAATTATTTTAAAGATTATAATGAAAGTAGTAGTACAGTAAGAGATGTGTTGTTTAATACAGGAACAAGCTATTGGTTGGCTTCTCGTAATGTATATTCTACATCGCCTGATGCCCGCTTCTGCTTGCATGTAGTGTTTAGTAATGCCCTTGATGCTAAATGTCTTTATAATTCAGTTAGTACGTCGTTCGTTTCTGACTATTGCCTTCGCCCAATAGTTACTCTAGAGACTGACATAAAAATCGAAGCATGTAAAGGGGAAAACAGTAGCACCAATATGCATGAAATCAGTAAATAGTAGGAGAAAAGATTGTAAGAACGAAATATAAACTAACACAAAAAGTAAAGGGGGAAAGCAAAAGATGAAAAAGGGAGAAAATAGAAAGAAAAAAAGAGCTTGCAAAAAAATGAATACATCAAAGGGAATCACACTAATTGCATTAGTAATCACCATTATCGTATTGTTGATCTTAGCAGGAGTAACAATAGCAACATTAGTAGGAGAAAATGGGATTTTATCAAAAGCAACAGAAGCAGGCAATAAGACAGAAGAGAAAAATGCAGAAGAAGAAGTAAAAATAGCTGTAATGGGAAGTATAGGAACAAATGGAGAGTTAGAAAACGAGGAATTAAAGGACAACTTAAGCAAAATAGAAAATATAAGTGGAGTACCAGAGGAAATAACAGATAGTAGTTATCCATTGACTGTAATAGTAAAAGGAAAATACAGTTATACAATTAATAAAAATGGAAGTATAGGAGAATCAGTAACAAGAGAAAGAATTAAAGTAGGAGACTATGTGAATTATACCTATGACCAAAAAACAACAGGATTTAGTCTATTAGCAACACAAAGTGGACACGCAAGTAATCAAACAATAAACCAAAAAAGCGGAATAAAATGGAGAATTTTAAATATCCATGAAAATGGAACGGTTGATTTAATAGGAGATGTGAGTGCATCAGACCAAACCATATATTTCCAAGGAGCGTTAGGATACAATAACGGAGTATATTTATTAAATGATATATGCAAAGAATTGTATAGTAATAGTACATTAGGAATAACAGCAAGAAGTATCAACATAGAAGATATAGAAAGTCAAATGAACGAAACAGGAATCGCAGCAAGGGATGCATATGTCCATGCTAATACACAATATGGAAACACAAAAACATATACAGGAAGTAATACTAAGTATCCCAATCTATATACACAGGAAAACGGAGGCGGAATAGACACAGTAGAAGTAAACACAAATGGAATAGGAAGAAATGATAATGGATATACAAGTCCAACAGAAGAAACATCAAGTAAAGCAAGTAATAACTTAATAGTAACTCAAACATATTACTATTTTAGTAATACTTCAGCAAATTATTTTAAAGATTATGATGGAAATAGTAGTACAGTAAGAGATATCTTATTTAATACAGGAACAAGTTATTGGCTGGCTTCCCGCTCTGTTGATTGCTTATCAACTGAGGTTGGTTTTGGACTACAGATTATAAGTAGTGCTACCCTTAATAGTAGCTTATTGTTTCGTTCAAGCGGTACTACACATAATCCCACCTATCGCCTTTGTCCTGTAGTTTCTCTAGGGGCTAATATCAAAATCGAAGCATGTAAAGGGGAAAACAGTAGTACGAATATGCATGAAATTAGTAAATAGTAGAGGAAAAGATTGTAAAAATGAAATAACTATCAAAAAGAAAGGTGATAGCAAAAGATGAAAAAGGAAAAAAGTAGTAAGAAAAAAGAGTTCACAAAAGGAATAACGTTGATTGCATTAGTTATAACAATTATCGTGCTATTAATCCTAGCAGGGGTAACAATTGCGACATTAACAGGAGAAAATGGAATTTTATCAAAAGCAACAGAGGCAAGTAATAAAACAGAAGAAAAAAATGCAGAGGAACAGGTAAAAATAGCTGTAATGGGAAGCATGGGTACAAATGGAGAATTAGAAAATGAGGTATTAAAGGAAAACTTAAACAAAATAGAGAATATAAGTGGAGTACCAGAGGAAATAACAGATAATAGTTACCCACTGACAGTAACAGTAGAAGGAAAATATAGTTATACAATTAATAAGAATGGAAGTATAGGAGAAACAGTAAAAAGAGAGGGAATTAAAGTAGGGGACTATGTGAATTATACCTATGACAAAAAGACAACAGGGTACAGTCTGTTAGCAACGCAAAGTGGATACACAAGTAATCAAACAATAAACCAAAAAAGTGGAATGAAATGGAGAATATTAAATATCCATGCAAACGGAACTGTTGATTTAATAGGAGATATTACCTCAACAGATCAAACAATAGGCTTTAGTGGAGCGTTAGGATATAATAATGGGGTATATTTATTAAATGATATATGTAAAGAATTGTATAGTAATAGTACATTAGGAATAACAGCCAGAAGTATCTACATAGAAGATATAGAAAACCAAATGAATGAAACAGCAAAAGACGCATATACAGTTAATGAAATACAATATGGAAATACCAAAACATACACAGGAAGTTATGCATATTATCCAAATATATATGCGAAGGAAAAAGGAAGTGGAATAGATACAGTAGAAGTAAACATAGATGGAATAGGAGAAAGTGATAACGGATATATAATCCCAACAACAGAAACATCAACCAAAGCAAGTAGCTACTTAACTACAACACAAACACACTACTATTTTAATAATATACCAGCAAACTATTTTAAAGATTATAATGGAAGCAGTAGTACAGTAAGAGACATCTTATTCAATACAGGAACAATTTATTGGCTGGCTTCCCGCTATGTCGCTTGTTACTCACCTTATGCTTACTTCGGCTTACGCCGTGTAAATTCTGATTCCCTTGGCGGTGCCAACTTCTTCTTTTCAAATGGTACGACGACTGGTCTTGCTGATCGCTTTCGCCCTGTAGTTTCTCTAGGGACTAATATCAAAATTGAAGCATGTAAAGGGGAAAACAGTAGCACAAACATGCATGAAATTAGTAAATAGAAAGCCAGAAAGACATGATTTTATTAAGATAAATAGATTATATATAAAAGCTTGTATTATGAAATGTCATAATGCAAGTTTTTCTTATTGAATAGGAAAAATTGCTTTTTCCTATTCAACAAAAAACAACATTGCACAGAAAAATTGCAAAGCAATTTTTCGCGTCGACAAATCTTTAAGCTTCATTGAGAACTTAAATATATAGTTAAATTAGAAAAGTAGAGAAAAGTTCTCACGAAGCGAGATTTGTCCTAAAATAGAGTGTTCACAAAAAATTCACAAAGGATTTTAGCAAAATGTATTGACAAGTGCTAAAATTGGGTATAATATATATGAAGTTAGCAGACAGATGACTCGAGTGCTAATACAATACCTAACAATGAAACTAAAAGAGGTGGAATAATTGTTAGACGATAGAAAAAAGAGAGTATTACAAGCAATTGTAGAAGAATATATTAATACAGCAGAACCAGTCAGTTCAAATGCATTAACGGCAAACCATGGATTAGATTGTAGTAGTGCAACCATTCGAAATGAAATGGCAGATTTAGAAAAAGCAGGATATTTAGATAAAACCCATACATCTAGCGGAAGGATACCTTCTGAAAAAGGATATAGATATTACGTGGATGAATTGTTAAAAGATGATGATATTAGCTTAGAAGAAATCAAATATATTAGTGATAAGTTAGAAACAAAAGTAAATGAAATTGAAGATTTAACTAAAATTGCAGCAAATACCATATCAGAAGTCACACATTATACAACTGTATCCATAGGACCAAAAGCCAATAGTCAAATGATTGAAGAAATTAAATTTGTCCTACTAGGCTCTAGAATGATGATGGCAGTTATCTTAACAGATAGTGGATTGGTAAAAGAAACGATTATCAAATTTGACGAAGATGTAACAGAAAAACAAATTGAAACCATCAACTATATGTTTAATAAAAAATTAAAAGGACAGCCAATAGAAACCATTGATAGACCATTAGAAGAATACTTGTATGATGAAATGACATATAGTGTCAATGTGATAAAGCCAATTATAGAACAAATCAAAAAAGTATTAGAAGAAGAAAAGATATATTTAGAAGGTGCTAACAAATCTTTTGATTTACCAGAATTTAATAGTTTAGATGTTGCTAAAAACTTTATTAACGTATTAGATACAAAAGAATTAGTAACAGACATGCTAGATTCTGGGTTTGCAGACGATATTCATGTATACATTGGAGAAGAAAATCAAAAAGAAGAATTAAAAGATTTTAGTGTGGTAACATTTAAACATCAAGTTAATGGAAAAGATTTAGGAACAATTGGAATTATCGGTCCTAAAAGAATGGATTATTCAAAAGTAATTTCTGTTATGAAATATATTAATAAAAAGTTAAAAGAAATAGAATGAATTTGAAAAATAATCATCATTTGGCGTTGTTGACCTTCATTTTTAATTTATTCAACGTACAACAGTACGCCTCATAAATTAAAAATTCGGTTGCCTAGCCAAATAACGATTCTTTTCCAAATTAGAAATTTAAGAAAGGTAGGTTAAAGAATGGCAGAGAAAAAAGAAGAATTAGAAAATGATGTAAAAGAAGAAAAAGTAGAAAGTAAAAAGGTAAAGAAAGAACAAGAAATTGTTCCAAAGTCAGAATATGATGAGCTAGATGATAGATATAAAAGAATTTTGGCAGAATTTGAGAACTATAAAAAAAGAAGTAGCAAGGAAAGAGACAATTTATACAACTCTATATTATCAGATGTGATAGAAGTAATGCTACCAATCATAGATAACTTAGAAAATGCTGTAAAAATAGAAACAAAAGACGAAGAATACAAAAAAGGAATAGAGCTAGTATTAAAACAATTTCAAGACACATTAAAAGCAAAAGGTGTAGAAGAAATTAAAGCTTTAGGAGAAACCTTTGACCCAGAATTACATGAAGCAGTAAGTAGTGTGGAAGATGATTCAAAAGGTGAAAAAGAAATTGTGCAAGAATACAGAAAAGGCTACAAGATTGGTACAAAAGTGATTAGACATTCTATGGTTGTTGTAGCCAACTAAATTGCCTTATAATATACCACTTTTAATTGTTTTAGAAATAAGTGGATAAAAAGCAGTAATTTTCACATTTTTATAAAAGAGGAACTAACATGAAACAAGAAATAGAAAGAAAATATATGGTAAAGTATTTTCCAGAAAACTTAAAAATAGCAGAGATGTTGGATATACAACAAGCATTTATCTATAAAGATACGAACACAGTTATTAGAGTACGAAAGATACAAAACAAAAAGTTATATACAGAAGAATATATCTATACAGTAAAAACAAAGGGAGATTTAGAACTTTATGCAAAATCAGGTGTTGCTAGAGTATATGAAATAGAAAGTCATATTCAAAAAGAAGAATTTCATGAATTAATAAAAAAGAAAATTAGCAACATAATAGAAAAGACAAGGCTGGTAATACCAATAGAAAATGACTTAACAGTAGAAGTAGACATTTATAAAAATGATTTACAAGACTTGATAACAGCAGAAGTAGAATTTCTAAATGACCATATAGCCAACACGTTTAAAAAACCAAAATGGCTAGGGGAAGAAATTGGATATACGGAATTATCCAATTGGAAGCTATCTAATATGACAAAAGAAGAGTGGAAGAAAAAAATAACAAAAGAAGATTTAGAAAACAATCGAAAAATTATTCTTGATTTAAAAAAGAATAACAAGTTATGAAAGGTTTTAATTTTAAAAATATAAATTTTATTAAGGGCTTCGTTAAAAATAAAAAATCATAAAAACGGAGAAACCAAAAGAAAGGAAAGGGAATTGAAATGGGAAAAATTATAGGAATTGACTTAGGAACAACAAATTCATGTGTAGCAGTTATGGAAGGAGGAGAACCAGTCGTTATACCAAATGCAGAAGGAAATAGAACAACACCATCAGTGGTAGCATTTTCTAAAAATGGTGAAAGACTAGTTGGACAAATTGCAAAACGTCAAGCAGTTACAAATCCAGATAATACAGTTATATCAATCAAAAGAAAAATGGGAACAGCAGATAAAGTAAATATTGAAGGAGACAATTTCACACCACAAGAAATTTCAGCAATGATTTTACAAAAATTAAAAGCAGATGCAGAAAACTATTTAGGACAAAAAGTAACACAAGCAGTTATTACTGTACCAGCATATTTCAATGATAGTCAAAGACAAGCAACAAAAGATGCAGGAAAAATTGCAGGACTAGAAGTTTTAAGAATTATCAATGAGCCAACAGCAGCAGCATTAGCTTATGGAATGGATAAAGAACAAGACCAAAAAATATTAATTTATGACTTAGGTGGAGGAACATTTGATGTATCTATCTTA